>JAWWPK010000064.1:0-10998 GCA_033854925.1 Nocardioidaceae bacterium
GGCCGTGCCGCGTCTGGTTGGCGACCTGGACTCCGTGCTCAGCGGCCAGGTCCTGCCCGGGCACCGCCCACGAGCGCAGCAGCTCGCCGCCCGCGGTCCACTCGAAGACCCGGGACGGCACTCCGGCGCCGTTCGGGTCCTGATAGGTGCCCGCGTAGACGCGACCGTTGCGGTGCACGAAGACGTACGCCGGGAAGCCCGGGTCGGGCACCTCGGCGAAGACGGTCGTCGTCCAGTGCCCGCCGATCGCCGTTGCCGGACCGGGCAGACCCGCCGCGAGCAGGACCGCGACGAGGGCACCGGGCAGCGTGCGCAGCAGCCGGCTCATCGGAGCTTCGCGAGGACCTCGAAGGCCGCGCGCTGGCCGGAGCTGACGGCGCCGTCCAGGTAACCCGACCAGAACGTCGCGGTCTCGGTGCCGGCCCAGTGCACCCGGCCGTGCGGGGTGCGGACCGAGGAGCCGTAGGGCACCAACGCCCCGGGCGCGTGGATCGCGGTGGGACCACCGCGGGTCCACTGCTCCTTGGTCCAGTCGTGCTCGACGTAGTCGATGGGGTGCAGGGCTGCCTCGCCGAACATGTCGGCGAACCCTTGCAGGACCGCCGCGCGGCGCTGGTCCTTCGACAGGTTCCCGACTGCGCGCCAGGTCGCGCCCCCGACGAAGGCCAGCAGCACGCCGGGTCCGCCCGATGGCGGGGTGTTGTCGAAGACGGCGCGGGCGGCGCCGTGGTCGCTGATGCCGAAGCCGTTGAGCCCGGCAGTGCGCCAGAACGGCGTCGGATAGATCGCGTCGCACTTCATCAGCTGGCCCATGGGACCCGAGGCCAGCAGCTGGCGGCGCTCGAGCGGCAGCCCGGGATGGAAGCCCATGTCGAGCACCATCGGCGGTGGTGCGGCCACGATCACCCGCTTCGCCACCACGTTCCCGCGGCCGGTGTGCACGTGCACCCGGTGGTGCTGCTGGACGATCCGGTGCACCGGTGCCCGGAGCGCCACGATGTCGCCGAGCTTCTTGGCCAGCCGCAGCGGCACGCGCTGCGAGCCCCCGACGAACCGGCGTTCCTGGGCGCCGTTCGCGGTGTCGGAGTTGCGCGAGAACGTGCCCTTGTGGGTCTCGTCGCCCGAGCAGGCGACGTACCACAGCGTGAAGAGGAAGGAGAGCTCGTTCGGGTCGGCGCCGAACCCGGGCTGCGTCCAGCACGCGATCAGGTTCTCGACGCCGGGGCCGTTGACCGCGTTGGCGCGGATCCATTGACCGAGCGTCATCGCGTCCCACTCCTGGGCCCGCGGGTGCGCCCACGGCGCCGCGACGTCGATCTCGGCGGCGTAGGTGTCGATCTGCTGCAGCAGCACCGCCGCGTCGGGGAGCACGGTCGGGTCCGGCGGGATCGTCCCGCTGTACTCCAGTCGACCGAGGGTCGACGAGACGTAGACGCTGTTGCCGGAGTTGTATTCGAGGAACGTCGGCACGCCGAGCTCCTGGGCCAGCGCAGCGATGTGGTTCTGGGTGGGGCCGATGAACGCGCCGCCGGACTCGATCACCTGGGCGCCGTGCTTCTTCTTCGTGAGGTAGTGGTTGAGTACCCGGCCGCCCACGCGCTTGCGCGCCTCGACCACCAGCACCGAGCGGCCCTTGCCGGCCACCTCGCGCGCGGCGACCAGCCCGGCGATGCCGGCGCCGACCACCACGACGTCGACCTTGTCCGGCAGCGGCCCCTGGCGGGTCGCGGCCAGGACGGTCGCCTCCGCGTCGGATGTGAGGGCGCCGGTGCCGACGGCGAGGCTGGCCAGGGCAGTGCCCCCGAGCAGGGAGCGGCGGGAGAGATCGCTGGGCATGTTGGTCCTCAGGTTCGTTGCGCGGACAGCAGAGGTGAACATGTGTCAGGTTCAGGTTCGTACTCTACACTCCGGCTCATGCCCGCGGAACGGCCTGAGGCGCACGCCACTGTCCTGCCCCGGCGCGTGCCGACACAGGCGCGCAGCCGACGCCGGGTGGAGCGCGTGCTCGACTCGGCGGCGAGTCTCGTCGTCCACCACGGCGTGGAGGCGCTGACCACCCGCGAGATCGCCCGGGCGGCGGGGATGCCGGTCGCCTCGCTCTACCAGTACTTCTCCGACAAGGACGACGTGCTCCTCGCCCTCGCCCAGCGCGACATGGACGAGATGGACGCCCAGGTGCTGGAGGACCTCGCCGCCGTGCCACAGCTGACTGTGGCCTCTCTGGTGCGCACCGTGATGACGGCCTTCGTGTCGGTCTACCACCGTCGTCGCGCGTTCGTGGAGATCTACCTGCGCGGCCGCAACAACGCTGCGATCCGCCAGTTCGGTCGCGAGCACAACGAGCAGATCGCGACCACGATGCTGGAGTACGCGCGAGAGGCGGGGCTGGCCACGCCCGCACTCACCCAGCAGATGGCGGTGCTCGCGGTCGAGGTCGGTGACCGGGTCTTCCAGCTCGCGTTCGAGGCCGACAACGACGGGGACCCGGTGCTGATCGAGGAGGGCATCACGCTCGTGACCGCCTACCTGGAGCGTTATGCGACGCCCGCCGGGCTCGGCTCATGAGCGCGGTCCCGCTCCGCGAGCACGTTGCCACCGCGGCGCGCCTGCTAGCTCACGAGGGGCTGCTCATCGGCACGTCGGGCAACGTGTCGGCGCGTGCGGACGACCTCGTGGCCGTCACCGCGTCCGGCGTGACCCTGGCCGGCTGCCGACCCGAGGACGTGACAGTCGTCTCGTTGACCGGCAACGTGGTAGAGGGCGAGCTGCGTCCGACCTCGGAGCTGTCGCTGCACCTGGGGCTGTACGCCGACACCGAAGCCACCGTTGCGGTGGTGCACACGCACGCGCCGTACTCCACTGCCGTGGCCTGCGTGCTCGAGGAGCTGCCGGTGCTGCACTACCAGCAGCTGCTGCTCGGCGGGGCGATCCGGGTGGCGCCGTACGCCACGTTCGGCACGCCCGAGCTGGCCGCGGCCGTGCGGGAGGCCCTCGACGGGCGCCAGGCGGCGTTGATGGGCAACCACGGTTCGGTCGCCATCGGCGGGTCGCTCGACGCGGCCGTCGAGAACGCGCTGCTGCTCGAGTGGCTGGCCGCGCTGCACCACCGGGCGTCCGCGCTCGGGACGCCGCGGGCGCTGACCGCCGAGGAGCAGGACGATGTCGTCCGGGCCGCGCTGTCGCGTGGCTACGGAACAGTGCAGTCCATGGAGGAGAAGGCATGAAGGTGGCCACCGTCGGGGTGCACGTCCTCGACACGCACGTGATCGGCATCGAGTCGATCCCCGGAGGATCGGACGGCCAGCTGGTCGAGACGATCCGGATGTCGCCGGCCGGCACCGCGGGCGGGACGGCGGTGATCCTGTCCCGGCTCGGTGCCGAGGTCTCGTCGTACGGCGCCATCGGCGGCGACCCGATCGGCGACACCTTGCTGGCGCTGCTGGCCGCCGAGGGCGTGGACACCTCCGGGCTGGTCCGCAAGGACGACCAGCAGACCTCGGCGTCGGTGATCCCGGTGCGGCCGAACGGCGATCGCCCGGCCTGGCACTGCATCGGTGCGAACGGCGCGTTCACGCTGGACGACCTGGGCTCGCTGGAGGGCCATGAGTTCGTGCACCTGGGCGGCCCGGAGTTCCTGGGCGGCGAGGCGGCCGGCCAGCTGCTCAAGAGCGCGCGCGACCGCGGCGCCACGACGTCCCTCGACATCCTCGCCCCGGGCGACCCGGACATGCTGGCGTGGGTGGCCGACGCCCTGCCGCACACCGACTACCTGCTGCCGAACGACGAGCAGGTGCTCGGCTTCACCGGCGCCTCGTCGTTGGAGGAGGGCGCACGCCAGCTGGTCTCGCGCGGGGTGGGCTGCGTGGCCGTCACCCAGGGCGCCAAGGGGGCACTGGTCGTCACTGCCGACGAGGCGTTCGAGGTGCCGGCCTACGACGTCGAGGTGGTGGACACCACCGGATGCGGGGACGCGTTCTCGGCGGGCTTCCTGCGCGGCCTCTCGCTCGGTGGCGACCTGCGGGCGGCGGCCCGGCTCGGCTGCGCGACCGCGGCGCAGGTGGCGCAGGGGCTCGGCACCGACGCGGGGTCCTACACCCTGGCGTCGGTGCAGACGTTCGAGCAGGAAGCGGCGACCCGATGAGGGCGGTGGCGTGCGCCGACACCAAGCTGTCGGTGGTGGAGCTGCCGGACCCGGCTCCCGACCGTGGCCAGCTCGTGCTCGGCGTACTGCGCTGCGGGATCTGCGGCTCAGACCTGCACGCGCGCGAGCACTGCGACGGGCTGGCCGAGGTGATGGAAGAGCTCGACTACGACGAGTTCATGCGGACCTCGTCCACCACCGTGCTGGGCCACGAGTTCGTCGGCGAGGTGCAGGAGCGGGGCCGGGGCGCACGCCGCGAGTTCCGCGAGGGCGCCCACGTCGTGTCGTTCCCGCTGGTCCGCCACGGCCGGGACGCACACCCGATCGGGCTCTCACCGCTGGCGCCCGGCGGGTACGCCGAGCGGGTGCTGGTCGAGCAGTCGATGTCGTTCGTGGTCCCCAACGGGCTGTCGCCCGACGTCGCCGTGCTGACCGAGCCGATGGCGGTGGCGCTGCACGCGGTGAACAAGTCGTCGGTCTCGCGCCGCGACGTCGCGATCGTGCTGGGCTGCGGCCCGGTCGGCCTCGCGGTGATCTGCTGGCTGAAGGCGCGGGGCGTCCGCACCGTCGTCGCCTCCGACCTCTCGGCCGGCCGGCGCGCGCTCGCGTCCCGCTGCGGCGCGGACGTCGTCGTGGACCCGACCGAGGAGTCGCCGTACGCCGTCGCGGCGTCCAAGCACGTGACCTCGGCCCCGGACCTGTTCCGCTTCGCGTTGAGCTCGATGGACCGGCTCCGCCGGGTGCCCGGCTGGCAGCACGTCTTCCGCGCCGCCGATGCAGTGGGCGCCGCCACGCCGTCGGGACCGGTCATCTTCGAGTGCGTCGGCGTCCCCGGGATGATCGAGTCGGTGGTCTCCCAGGCCCCGCTGGCCTCGCGGGTGGTCGTGGTCGGCGTCTGCATGGGTGGCGACAGCTTCCGGCCCTCGATGGCGATCAACAAGGAGCTCGATCTGCGGTTCGTGCTCTGCTACACCCCGTTGGAGTTCCGCGACACCTTGCACGCGCTGGCCGACGGCAAGGTGGACGCGTCCGCGCTCGTCACCGGGACGGTCGGCCTGGACGGTGTCGCGAACGCCTTCGAAGCCCTCGGCGACCCCGAGCGGCACGCCAAGATCCTCATCGACCCGGCGTCGGACGCCGTCACGCCCTAACCTTCAGACTCGTGGCCCGCCCAGCGACCGTGCACGACGTACACGCGCTCGCGAGCATGATGCCGGGGGCGACGCGCTACCCCGACCGGGACCGGGCGGTCTACCAGGTCGGCGGCCGCAGCTTCGTCTTCTTCCGCACCCCGCGCCCCGATGCGGTCGACCCCGAGACCGGCGAGCGGTACGACGACGTGATCGCCTTCTGGGTCGAGTCCGAGGAGGACAAGCAGGCGCTCGTCCAGGACGAGTCGACGCCGTTCTTCAGCACGCCGCACTTCGACGGGCACAACTCGGTGCTGGTGCGTGGCTCAAGGATCGGCGAGCTGTCCCGCGACGAGCTCGCGGAGGTGGTCCAGGACGCCTGGCTGGCGCGGGCCGGCAAGCGGGCGCGAGCGGCCTGGCTGGCCAAGCACGCTCCCTAACGCCCGCCCGGCGGTTCCTCCAGCACCGGCCTGCCCTTCTCCGGACCCGTCAGCGGGACGCCGTCGAAGTCGTCGGTCTCCCAGTCGGCGAAGAAGTACGCCAACCGGCCCTGCTGCGCCAGCTCGACGACCCGACTCACCCACGCGGCGTACGCCGGGTCGTCGCCTCGGCCGGCCTCGGCCAGCGCCGGGTGCTCGGCCAGGAACCGGTCGGCGAGCCGCTCCGCGTCGAGGCCGTCGTCGGGGTTGGCCGAGCTCCAGCGGTCGACGTCGTCGCAGCCCTCGGCGCGCACCGTCAGCCGCCAGAACAGCCCGCTCGGGGCCATCGACGGCGTGATCCGAAGCCGTTGCAGTCCACGGCGCTGCAGCACGGCGACCATCTCGAGACGACGGACCGCACCAGCCATCGCCGCGTCGGTCGCCGGGTCGCTCATCGACTCGCCCCGTCAGCGGGCCAGGCTGCGCGAGCTCGCGGAGCCGTAGCGGCGGGTCGGGTTCGCGCCGATCGCGTCGGCGTCGACCGCGGGCTTGTTGGTCGCCGACTGCATGGTCGCGGTCTTGCGCGGCCCGGCCTTCTTGGCAACCTTCTTGGCCGTCTTCTTGGCCGCCGTCTTCTTGGCGGCCGTCTTCTTGGCGGCCGTCTTCTTCGCGGCCCTCTTCTTCACGGTCGGCTTCTGCTCCTCGGCGGTCGACCACTGGCCGACCCACTCGTCGAGCACCCGCCACGTGGAGCCGCGCGCGGCCCGCCCGGTGAGCATGCCGAGGTGGCCACCGGGGACGATCTCGAAGCGCACCTCGGCCGCGCCGCTGAGCAGGGGTATCACCGCCTTGACCGCGTTCACGGGTGCGATGCCGTCGGTGGCGCCCGCGAAGACGAGGACGGGGACGGTGATCGCCGCGAGGTCGATGGTGCGGTCGACGAGCTCGAACCGGCCGGTGCTGAGCACGTTGCTGCGCACGAAGCGGTGGTAGAGCTGCCCGAAGCTGCGGCCGGGGTAGGCGATCATGTTGGCGGTGAACCGGTCGACCGCCTCCATCTGGGCCAGGAAGTCGGCGTCGTCCAGCCGGGCCGCGACGGCCAGCGGCTTGGTGACCAGCTTCTGGAAGGACGAGAGCTGGAAGGCCCACTTCACCAGTGGCTTCGGGGCGCCGCCCAACAGCTGGTAGACCGGCGTCAGCACCCGGCCCTCGGTGAAGCTCAGCAGCGGCCGCAGCGGCGCGACCAGGGGCACCTGGCTGACGTCGACGGGGGAGCCGAGCACGGTGACCGAGGCGATCGGCAGGTCGCGGCGGTCCGCGGCGGCCAGCAGGGCGAAGATGCCGCCGAGGCTCCAACCCACCAGGTGCACCGGCCGCCCGCCCGCGTGCTTCGAGACCTCCTCGACGGCGGTGGGCACGACCTCCTCGACCCAGTGCTCGATGCCGAGGGCCCGGTTCTTGAACGACACCTCGCCGTACTCGACGAGGTACGTCGGCCGGCCGGCCTCGACGAAGTGCTCGACCAGTGAGCAGCCGCGGCGCAGGTCGAAGCAGAGCGCCGGCGCGGCGAGCGGCGTCACCAGCAGCACCGGGTCACCCTGCTCACGGGCGGTGGCGGCGGGCCGGTAGTGGTAGACCTCCCGCAGCACCCCCTCGTCGATCAGGGTCCGCGGCATCGGCCGCAGGTCGGCCAGTCCCCCGTAGAGGACCTTGTGCGCCACGTTGCCGGCCGCCGAGACGACCTGGCCGGGCTTGGGCACCAAGTTCATCCCGGGGCCCCCGCGAAAGCGCGAGTGCAGCGAGCGTCTTTCGTGGGGTGGAAGTCCATGAGGCGAACGGTAGCCCGCTGCTCGGCCAGCGGGGCATCGACCGTGATCCGTGGGAGCAATGGACACTTGCACCATGAGATGGAAGCGGGTCGCGGTCGGTGCCGCCGCGGTCGTCGGCGCGGTGGCCGCGCACGACGTCACGCAGAAGAAGCACACGATCCTGCGCAACTTCCCGCTCATCGGGCACCTGAGGTTCGCGCTCGAGCGGTTCGGCCCCGAGCTGCGCCAGTACATCGTCACCTCGAACGACGAGGAGCGCCCGTTCAGCCGCGACCAGCGCACCTGGGTCTACGCCTCGGCCAAGGGCGAGAACAACTACTTCGGGTTCGGCACCGACAACAACATGGAGAACGCCGAGGGCTACCCGATCATCAAGCACCGGACCTTCGCGGGCCCGGGGGCACTGACCGGCCGGCACGCGGGTGAGAGCGTGCCGCTGCCGATGGCCAAGGTGCTCGGCGCGGCGCGCGGCCGGCCCCAGGCGTTCCGGCCGGCGTCGGTGGTGAACATCTCGGGCATGAGCTTCGGTGCGCTGTCCCGCAACGCGGTCGAGGCGCTCAACCGCGGTGCGCTTGCGGCCGGCTGCCTGCAGAACACGGGCGAGGGCGGCCTGGCGCCGTACCACTGCAACGGCGGCGAGCTGATCTTCCAGATCGGTACGTCCTACTTCGGCTGCCGGGACGAGCAGGGGCATTTCGACCTCGCCCAGCTCAAGGACCTGGTCGCGTCGGCACCGGTCCGCGCCATCGAGGTCAAGCTGTCGCAGGGCGCCAAGCCGGGGCTCGGCGGCATGCTGCCCGCGGCCAAGGTGAGCCGTGAGATCGCCGAGACCCGGGGCATCCCGCCGGGCAAGGACTGCGCCTCGCCCAGCCGGCACCAGGTGTTCACCGACGTCGACTCGATGCTCGACTTCGTCGAGCTCGTGGCCGCCGAGACCGGGCTGCCGGTCGGCATCAAGTCCGCGGTCGGCAACCTGGAGTTCTGGGACTCGCTGGTCAGGCAGATGGACGGGCTGCGGTCGCCCGGGGGCCGCGGCGTCGACTTCGTCAACGTCGACGGCGGCGAGGGTGGCACCGGAGCGGCGCCGCTGGTGTTCACCGACTCGGTCGCCTTCCCGTTCCGGGTCGGCTTCGCACAGGTCTACGGCCGGTTCGCCCGGGCCGGGCTCACCGACGACGTGGTCTTCCTCGGTGGCGGGAAGCTCGGCCTGCCCGAGAACGCGACGGTGGCCTTCGCGCTGGGCGTCGACGGCGTGCAGGTGGCGAGGGAGGCGATGTTCGCGCTGGGCTGCATCCAGGCCCAGCGGTGCCACACCGACCGGTGTCCGACCGGTGTCACGACCCAGAACCCGAGGCTCGTGCGCGGCCTCGACCCGGACCTGAAGTCCGAGCGGGTGCACAACTACGTGGTCGCGCTCCGCCGCGACCTCCTCAAGGTCTCCGAAGCGGTCGGCGTCTGCCACCCCGGCCTGATCGGTCCCGACGACGTCGACGTGGTCGACGGGCTGCGCAGCACCGAGGGGATACGGGAGGTCTACGGCTACGAGCCGGGCTGGGGCGAGCTCGGTCCGGTCCTCCGCGAGGAGATCGTGTCGATCATGGCCGCCAACCTGCCGACGCCCGAGACCCCGCCGACTCGCTGACCAACCAGGACTCAGTGCCCGCGGGCCGGCTTGACCGACTTCCCGTGCGCGTCGCGCACGTCGGTCAGCGCGGCCATGAAGCTCTCCGCCCAGGCCGCCACGTCGTTGTTCCTGACCGTCTTGCGCATCGCGCGCATCCGCCTGGTCAGCTCCTTCTCGTCTGCCTGGTAGGCCTCGAGCAGCGCGGACTTCATGCCGTTGATGTCGTAGGGGTTGATCAGCCACGCCTGCCGCAGCTCGTCCGCGGCGCCCGCGAACTCCGAGAGCACGAGCGCGCCGGCGTCGTCGTACTGCGACGCGACGTACTCCTTCGCGACCAGGTTCATCCCGTCGCGGTACGGCGTCACCACCATGATGTCGGCGGCGCGGTAGAGCGCGGCCATCTCCTCGCGGGGGTACGACGAGTGCAGGTAGCTGATCGCCGGCCGTCCGATCCGGCCGAGGTCGCCGTTGATCCGGCCGACCAGCCGGTCGATCTCGTCGCGCAGGATCTTGTACTCCTCGACCTGCTCCCGCGACGGGACCGCGACCTGGACGAACACGGCGTCCTCGACGTCGAAGTGGCCGTCCTGGAGCAGCTCGGCGTAGGCGCGCAGCCGGGCGTAGATGCCCTTGGTGTAGTCGAGCCGGTCCACACCGAGGAAGATCTTGCGCGGGTCGCCCAGCGCGCTGCGGATCTCCTTGGCCCGCGCGGTCACCTCCGGGGTCTGGGCGAGCTCCTCGAAACCTCGGGCGTCGATGGAGATCGGGAACGCCGCGGCGCGCACGGTCCGCCCGTCGGGCAGGTAGACGAGGTCACGGTGGGTCTTGTGCCCGACCCGCTGGCGGACGAGGCGCACGAAGTTGGCGGCTCCGCCGGGCAGCTGGAAACCGACCAGGTCGGCGCCGAGCAGACCCTCGAGGAGCTGTCGTCGCCACGGCAGCTGCTGGAACAGCTCGGCCGGCGGGAACGGGATGTGCAGGTAGAAGCCGATCCGGAGGTCCGGCCGGAGCTGCCGCAGCATCTGGGGCACCAGCTGCATCTGGTAGTCGTGAACCCACACCAGCGCGCCCTCGTTGGCCAGCTCGGCGGCCTTGTCGGCGAACCGCTGGTTCACCTCGACGTAGGAGTCCCACCACTCGCGGTGGAACTCCGGCTTGGCCACCAGGTCGTGGTAGAGCGGCCACAGGGTGCCGTTGGAGAAGCCCTCGTAGTGGCCCTCGATCTCCTCGGCGGTCATCCACATCGGGTAGAGCTCGAGACCGTCGACCTCGAACGGTTCGAGGTCCTGCTCGGTGCCCCCGGGCCAGCCAAGCCAGACCCCGTCGCCGGCGCGCAGGACGGGCTCTATCGCGCTGACCAGCCCACCGGGGGACGGCCCCCACGCCGCGGTGCCGTCCGGCTGCTCGACCCGGTCGACCGGCAGCCGGTTCGCGACGATCACCAAGTCGTAGCCCACGCACCCACCCTAGGTCGGGCCGGTGACCGCGGGTTCACCCCCTCAGGCCAGCTGGGTGGCCGTGCCCGTGACGGTCACCGGGTGAGCCGCGCCCAGTTGTCGGGCTGGCCCGACAGCGACTGTCGGGCTGGCAGGATCGTGGCGGCGCCCGTCCGCGACGACGCTGGAGCCATGACGGACACCACGACCCTGATGATGACTGACACCCTCCCAGAACGCGCCTGGCGCGAGCCGACCCGGCCCCGCGGCGTACGTCGCGTCCTCTACGACTCCGGGTACGCCCTGTCGGCGTTCTTCCTGGCCCTGCCGGCCTTCGTCATCGTCGTGACGGACTTCGCGCTGGGCATCAGCCTCGCGGTGCTGGTAGGTGGCGTGCTGCTGCTCTGGGTCGGCGTGAT
>JAWWPK010000065.1:0-4813 GCA_033854925.1 Nocardioidaceae bacterium
AGGAACAGACCCCCTCCGCTGCGCCCACCCCCACCTCGGCACCGAGTCCCACCGAAGCGCCGACGCCCACCGCTGCGCCGACGCCGACGGCGGCGCCCACGACGCCCACCCCGCCCCCCACGACACCGACGCCGACCCCCACCACTCCGCCGGTCCCACCACCACCGCCCCCGCCCCCGCCGGCGACCGGCAATGCGGCGGCCGCGATCGCGTTCGCGCGGGCGCAGCTCGGCGAGCCCTACCAGTACGGCGCCTCCGGTCCGAACTCGTGGGACTGCTCCGGCCTGACGATGCGGGCCTGGCAGGCCGGCGGGAAGTCGCTGCCGCACTACTCGGTGGCGCAGTACCAGCAGTCGACGCCGATCACGCTCGCCGAGCTCCAGCCGGGAGACCTGCTGTTCTGGGGCGACGGCGGCCCCACGTCGATCTACCACGTCGCGATCTACACGGGGAACGGGATGATGATCCACGCCCCCCGGCCGGGCCGGAGCGTCGAGGAGGTGTCCATGTACTACTGGATCACCCCCAACTACTTCGCCCGGCCGTAGCCGCGTCACCGGAGCTGGACTCGAACACCGACCGGTGGGTCGGCCGGTAGCGTGCCACCGTGGCAACAGACACCACGGCAGCCGCCGACGAGCAGCCGGGCGAAGACTCTCCCGACGAGGTTCCCGAGCCCGAGGCGGCGGGCTACGTCCAGCCGACGGTCGACGTCCCCGCGCTGACCGCGCTGCTCGACGGCCGCTACGCCGAGGTGCGGCAGCTGGTGCGCAGCAACCTGGTCGAGTACGCCGCGATCCTCGAGGAGGCCGAGACCCTCGACCGGGCGGCGTTCCGCGAGCGGGTCAAGGACGTCGTCCTCGAGATGGCCGCCACCGGTCAGACCGGTATGGGCTTCCCGAAGGAGTACGGCGGCGGCGGTGACGTCGGGGCGTCGTTCGCGGCGTTCGAGACCCTCGCCTTCGGCGACCTGTCGGTGCTGGTCAAGGTCGGCGTCCAGTTCGGGCTGTTCGGCGGGGCGATCCTCCAGCTCGGGACCGAGCGGCACCACGAGAAGTACCTCGCCGACCTGGTCACCGGGAAGGTGATGGGCTGCTTCGCGATGACCGAGACCGGGCACGGCTCCAACGTGCAGGCGCTCGGCACGGTCGCGACGTACGACGCCGCAGCGGGCGAGTTCGTGATCACCACGAAAGGCCCAGAGGCCAACAAGGACTACATCGGCAACGCCGCCGACCACGCCGACCTCGCCGTCGTCTTCGCCCAGCTCGAGATCGCTGGCCAAGAGACGACACAGGGGCACGGCGTGCACGCGTTCGTGGTGCCGATCCGCACGGACGGCCGCCCGGCGCCCGGCGTGAGGATCGAGGACGACGGCCTCAAGATGGGGCTCAACGGCGTCGACAACGGCCGGCTCTGGTTCGACCAGGTGCGGGTGCCTCGCGAGGCCCTGCTGAACCAGTTCGCCGACGTGTCCGAGGACGGCACCTACTCCAGCGAGATCGAGAACCCGAACCGGCGCTTCTTCACGATGCTCGGCACCCTCATCCAGGGCCGGGTCTGCGTCGGCGGCGCCGGCATCAACGCCAGCAAGGTCGCGCTGGCCATCGCCGTCCGCTACGCGCTCAGGCGCCGGCAGTTCGAGGCCACGTCGCAGGACGAGGAAGAGCTGCTGCTCGACTACGGGCAGCACCAGCGCCGGTTGTTCCCGCTGCTGGCGAACACCTACGCGCTGCACTTCGCGCAGGAGGTCGTCGCCGGACAGGCCCACCAGGTGTTCTCCGGCGAGGTGGGCAGCGACGCCGAGGGACAGAAGTTCCGCCGTGAGCTCGAGTCGCGGGCCGCGGGCACCAAGGCGCTGGGCACCTGGCACGCGACGCGCACCATCCAGGAGTGCCGCGAGGCGTGCGGTGGCGCCGGCTACCTCGCCGAGAACCGGTTCACCGCGCTCAAGGCGGACACCGACGTCTTCACCACCTTCGAGGGTGACAACACGGTCCTGCTCCAGCTGGTCGCCAAGGGGTTGCTCACCGACTACTCCTCGGGGTTCCAGGACCTCGACCAGCTCGGGATGGTCCGGTTCGTGGCCGGGCTCGCGGTCGAGACGGTGGTCGAGCGGACCAGCGTCCACAAGCTCATCGAGCGGGTCCGCGACCTGCTGCCGGGCGGCGACGAGTGGGACCAGGAGGCCGGGCTGCTCGACCCGGCGTACCAGCTCGCGATGTTGCGCTTCCGCGAGGAGCACATGCTGGCCGGCGTCGCGCGCCGGCTCAAGCGCGGCATCGACGAGGGGCTGAACCCGGGCGAGGTGTTCTCCCTGGTCCAGGACCACGTCATCCACGCCGCCCGCGCGCACGTCGAGCGGCTGGTGCTGGAGGCGTTCGTCGAGAAGATCGGTGGGCTGGAAGACGGCGACACGAAGGTCGCGATGAACCTGCTCTGCGACCTGCACGCGCTGGCGACCATCGAGGCTGACCGGGCCTGGTTCATGGAGCACGGCCGGCTGACCAGCAGCCGCTCCAAGACGATCAGCCGCGAGATCAACGCGCTGTGCCGCAAGCTCCGCCCGCTGGCCCGCGACCTGGTCGACGCGTTCGGCGTCCCGGAGGAGATGCTGCGCAGCAAGGACCTGATCGGTTAGCCGTTGGGCGCCGCTGTACGCGGCCCGCGAGCGCGGCGGCGTGATTATGCTCCGATCATGAAGGATGACGAGGTCCGCACCCTCTACTTCGACCTTCTTCGCGCCTGGAACGGCCGCGATGCAAAGGCGATGGCGGCGCTGTGCACGCCGGCGGCGACGATGATCGGGTTCGACGGCAGCGAGATGGTCGGCAGCGACGCGATCGAGGCCGCGCTCGCCCCGATCTTCAGCGATCACCCGACGGCGTCGTACGTCGCCATCGTGCGCGAGGTGACGCCGCTCACCGATGACGTCGCAGTGCTGCGTGCCGAGGCCGGCATGATCCCGCCGGACGAGGAAGACCTCGATCCGTCCAAGAACGTCGTCCACACGCTCGTCGCGCTCCGGGCCGACGATCGATGGCAGGTCGCGCTCTACCAGAACACTCCCGCCGCGTTCGACGGCCGCCCCGAGGCGGTGGAGAGGCTCACCGACGAGCTTCGCAGCGCGCCGCGGCTGTGACGGCAATGGCGTGAAGGTCCCCGGCCTGGGCGGCTGGTCGGACGACCCGCTCTGGGGGTCGTTCTACGACTGGACGGTCGAGCACCCGACCGTCGGCCGCGCGCTCTGGGCGGCCGGTATCCAGAGCGACCTGCGGCTGCTGTACGCCGCTGCGGGGGAGATCGGCCGCCAGCGCAAGGGCGCCCGGGTGCTCGACGTACCGTGCGGCGGCGGGGTCGCCGTCCGCGGGCTGCGCCCCGACCAGGGCGTCGACTACGTCGCCGCCGACATCTCCCAGAAGATGCTCGACCGGACCGCGAAGGTGGCCGCCGAGCATGGAGTCTCCGACCAGGTGACCACCCGGATCGCCGACGTCGAGAAGCTGCCCTTCGAGGACCGCTCCTTCGACCTCGTGGTCTCCTTCACCGGGCTGCACTGCTTCCCCGACCCGGCCCGCGCCGTCGTCGAGATGGCGCGGGTGCTCAAGCTCGGCGGCGTGATCAGCGGCAGCGCGATCCTCAACGACACCGGGCTGCGGTTCGAGCCGATGCGGCGCGCCGGGCGGCTGGCCGGGCTGCTCGGCCCGGGGTGCACGTCCGACCAGGTCGAGCGCTGGCTGGCCCGCCAGGGCGTGGCCGACGTGACGCTGGACGTCTCCGGCGCGATGGCCTACTTCCGCGGGGTGCGGCGGGTCTGAGCGGGCCCGATGTGGTGACCGGTCAGTGCCCGGGCGCCTCGTTGCCCGCACGCTTGAACGACGCGACCACCTCGTCCTCGGCCTCCGAGCGGCCGACCCACTCGGCACCCTCGACGGACTTGCCGGGCTCGAGGTCCTTGTAGACCTCGAAGAAGTGCTGGATCTCCAGCCGGTCGAACTTCGGGACGTGGTTGATGTCGCGGATGTGCTCGAGCCGCGGGTCGGTCGAGGGCACGCACAGGACCTTGTCGTCACCGCCGGCCTCGTCGGTCATCCGGAACATCCCGATGGCGCGGCACTTGATCAGGCAGCCCGGGAACGTCGGCTCCTGGAGCAGCACCAGCGCGTCCAGCGGGTCGCCGTCGAGACCGAGGGTGTTCTCGATGAACCCGTAGTCGGCGGGATACTGCGTCGAGGTGAAGAGGGTCCGGTCGAGCCGGATCCGCCCGGACTCGTGGTCCACTTCGTACTTGTTGCGCTGGCCCTTGGGGATCTCCACGAGCACGTCGAACTCCATGGAGGCATCCTGCCGCACAATGGCAGTGCCCGGAGTCGTAGGTCTGTGATTGCTTGGCGTGCTCAAAGTGCGTGCATCGGAAGGCGGCGGAGTGAAGGCAGACTGGGCGTCTTCCGAGTGACGCCAACGCAGCGAGGTGCGTGCTATGTGTGCGCGAAGCGCACACGGACCTGCGACTCCGGGCACTGGTTCGTTCGGTCACGAGGGGGTTTGGTGCCAGCAGGTGAGCGAGGCCATGGCCTGGTCGGCCGGGCAGTGGTCGCGCTGCTCGTCGTGGCCCTGGTCCTCGGCGGCGTCGCGGCCTGGCGGCTCGACCTCGTCGGCCACCTGAACGACGACGACCCGAGCGCGAGTACGCCGGCCGGGCCGGCCGCCGTACCTCCGCCGGCGGGGCTCGAGCTGCCCGCGCTGACCGAGCCCACACCGGTCGACACACCGGTCACGCCGCCCGGCCGGATCGACCCGGCCATGGTGCAGG
>JAWWPK010000066.1:0-7871 GCA_033854925.1 Nocardioidaceae bacterium
GGCTAGCCCTGGATCAGGTCACCGGGGTGGAGCTGCTCCTTGCTGAGCCCCTTGAGCAGCAGTCCCACGTTGTCGCCCGTGGTCGCGGAGTCCATCACCTTGCGGAACATCTCGACGCCGGTGACCGTGGTCGTCGTGGCGACGCCACCGTCGCGCACCACGTTGACCTGCATCCCGACCCGAACCGTTCCGGACTGCACCCGGCCGGTCGCGACGACGCCGCGCCCGGTGATGAAGAAGATGTCCTCGATAGGCATCTGGAAGGTGCCGTCGCCGGCCGGCGTGGCGGGAGGCGTGGCGGGAGGCGTGGCGGTGGCCGCCGCCGGGCCGGTCGGGCTCGCCGCGTTCGCCTGGGCGAGCAACGTGTCGACGCTCCGTTCATCCTTCTTGCTGCCGAACGGCCACAGCCCCATCAGAGCTCTCCTTCGTAGCGCGGGTCCACCCGCTCGGGGTCGATGCCGAGCAGCTCCGCCACCTGCTCGACCACGACGGTGAGCAGCAGCGCCTCGAGGTCGGCGCGGCTCTCGGCGCGGTGCTCGATCGGCCGCCGGAACAGCACCAGCCGGGTCGGCGTGGCGCCGGTGCCCCGGACCAGGGAGGCCAGCGGCACCTGGTTGCTCTCCCAGTCGTCCGGGAGCTGTGGCGCGTCCTCGACGGCGTACTCCACCAGGCCGAGCTGGTCCTGCCACCGCAGGTCGATGCCGGTCACGATGCCCAGGGCCAGCTCGTCGAACCGCTCTCGCCTGGTCGGCAGCTCGGGGCTGCCGGGCTGCCGCGGCAGCACGCCCGGGCCACGCATTCCACGCCCGCGCCGGTCGCGGCGTCGGGAGGCCCTGGCCGTGCGGTTGTCCACGCGCCCGAGACTAGTGCCGCGCGCCTCGACGGAGCGGCATCACTACGGATGTACCGTCCGAACGTGAGCCCTTCCCGCCGTTGCTCGCGCACCGCGTGCGACCGTCCCGCGGTCACCACGCTCACCTATGTCTACGCCGACCAGACGGCGGTGCTCGGCCCGCTCGCGACGTACGCCGAGCCGCACGCCTACGACCTGTGCGCCAAGCACTCCGAGCGGCTCTCGGCGCCACGCGGCTGGGAGGTGCTGCGGCTGGTCTCGGACCTCTCGCCGCGCGGCCCCTCCGACGACGACCTGCTCGCGCTGGCGAACGCCGTCCGCGAGGCCGGCGCCCCGGTGTCCGCACCGGCAGCGCCCGTCACCGAGTACGGCTCGCGGGAGACGTCGCGCCGCGGCCACCTGAGGGTGCTCACCCACGACGAGGCGCCGAGCCCGTAGCGAGCGGGGCGCCCTAGGCTCCTGTCCATGGCGGACCCGGAAGCGGACCCTGTCGACCCCGACACCGTCCGGGCCGTGTTCAAGGCCTACGACGTCCGAGGGTTGGTCCCGGAGCAGATCGACGAGGCGCTGGCGCGGGCGACCGGCCTGGCGCACGCCCAGGTGACCGGCGCCGCCACCGTCGTCGTCGGCCACGACATGCGACCGAGCTCGCCGGCGCTCGCCGGCGCCTTCGCGGCCGGCGCCACCGAGGCCGGCGCGGACGTCGTGATGATCGGGCTGGCCTCCACCGACCTGCTCTACTTCGCCTCCGGTCACCTCGGGGTTCCGGGCGCGATGTTCACCGCGAGCCACAACCCGGCCCAGTACAACGGGATCAAGCTGTGCCGGGCGAACGCCGTGCCGCTCGGGCTGGAGTCCGGGCTCGACGACATCCGGGACCTCGTGATCGCGCCCCGCCCCACTGTCGCGGGGTCCGGCGAGATCCGCACCCTCGACCTCCTGGAGGCGTACGCCGACCACCTGGTCTCGCTGGTGCCGATGACCGGCAGCCGCAGGCTGAAGGTCGTGGTCGACGCCGGGAACGGGATGGCCGGCCACACCGCGCCCGCGGTCTTCGACCGGCTCCCCGAGGGGATGGTCGAGCTGGTGCCGATGTACTTCGAGCTGGACGGCACCTTCCCCCACCACGAGGCGAACCCGATCGAGCCGGCCAACCTCCGCGACCTCCAGGACCGCGTGGTCCGCGAGGGCGCCGACCTCGGGCTGGCCTTCGACGGCGACGCCGACAGGTGCTTCCTCGTCGACGAGCAGGGCGCAGCGGTCTCGCCGTCGGCGCTCACCGCGCTGATCGCGGGCCGGGAGCTGGCCAAGCAACCGGGCGCGACCGTGATCCACAACCTGATCACCAGCCGGGCCGTGCCGGAGCTGGTCCGCAGGCTCGGCGGCGTCCCGGTCCGCACCCGCGTGGGCCACTCCTACATCAAGGCCACGATGGCCGAGACCGACGCGATCTTCGGCGGCGAGCACAGCGGGCACTTCTACTTCCGCGACTTCTGGCGCGCCGACTCCGGGATGCTGGCCGCACTGCACGCCCTGGCGGCGCTGTCCGAGACGGACCAGCGGCTCTCGGAGCTGATGGCCGACTACGATCCCTACCCGCTCAGCGGCGAGATCAACTCCGAGGTCGCCGACCCGGTCGCTGTCACCGAGGCCGTTGCCGCGGCGTACGGCGGCCGGGAGGGCGTCTCCCTCGACCGGCTGGACGGGCTGACGGTCAGCCACTCGGACTGGACGTTCAACGTGCGACCCTCGAACACGGAGCCGCTGCTGCGGCTCAACGCGGAGGGCCGCGACCGCGCCACCATGGAGCGTGTGCGCGACGATGTGCTCGCCCTGATCCGGAAGGATGACACCTGATGCCTCTGAACCTGTCCGACGAGCTGCTCGCGATCATCGTCTGTCCCGACTGCCACGGTGACCTGGCACCGGTCGAGACGGACCCGGCCACGGGGGCCGGCGAGCTGGTGTGCCAGGCCTGCGGCCTCGCCTACCCGGTCCGCGACGACATCCCCGTGCTGCTCGTCGACGAAGCCCGCCGACCCGGCTAAATGCGGTGTCTGTCACCTGGTTCGACGAGTCCCGGCTCGACAGCGAGTCCGCGCTGGCGGCCTACGACGTCCGGCTGCGGACGCTGGCCGAGTCCGGGGCGCGGGTCCGCCGCGAGGCCGGCGAGGCCTCGGCCGCGATCGAGCAGGCGGTGGGCCAGGCCCTCGAGCAGGGCCGACCCCGCACGGTGATCGCGGCCGGACCCGACTCGCGGCTGCTGCGCGCGGTGCTCGAGCCGTGGTGCCCGGTGCCGTTCGTGGCGTGGCCGGGGCCGGCGCTGCCGGGCTGGGCCGGCAGCCTCGACCTGGTCGTCGTGCTGGCCCCCGACGGCTCAGACACCGGCACCGCGTCGGCGGTGGCGGAGGCGATCCGTCGCGGCTGCCAGGTCGTGGTGGCGTGCCCGCCGGACTCCATGGTCGCCGAGCACGCCGCCGGTCGCTGGAGCACGATCCTGCCGACCGTGACGCGCGACCAGCTCGCGACCGCGGTCGTGATGCTCGGCTACCTCGACCGGGTCCAGCTCGGGCCCGCCGCCGATGCCGAGCCGGTCGCCGAGGCGCTCGACGAGGTCGCGATCTCCTGCTCGCCGAGCCGCGACATCGCGGTGAACCCCGCCAAGATGCTGGCCATCGCGCTGGCCGACGCCAACCCGCTCGTGTGGGGAGGCACCGTGCTCGCCGCCCGGGCCGCGCGCCGGGTCGCGGAGTCGATCCGCCGCGCGAGCGGGCGGACCGCGCTGGCCGGCGACGCGGAGCACCTGCTGCCGGTGCTCGAGGCGGCGCGCCAGCGCGACGTCTTCGACGACCCGTTCGCCGACACCCAGCCCGAGCCGCGGCCGATGCTGCTGGTGCTCGACGACGGCTCGGAGGAGCCAGTGGTCCGCGAGCAGCGGGGCAGACTGCTCGCGGCGGCGTCCTCGCGCGGGGTACGGGTCGAAAGCATGAGCACCGACGCCCCGTCCGAGGTGGCGCGGTACGCCTCGCTCCTGCTCTCTGGGACCTACGGCTCGGCGTACCTGGCCGTCGGACTCGTCGAGGAGTGAGCCCGCTCTCCCGTGGTACCGGAGGTGTCGCGGGCAGCCCGGAGGGGTAAGGGTTGTTCGTGGCTGTCACCGGCACTGCCTCCACGCCTGCCCCGGTGACCACCGCGGCGGCCAAGGCCCGTGACCCCTGGTTCGACAACGCCAAGATGGCCCTGGTGCTGCTGGTCGTCGTGGGCCACTCCTGGACGCTGCTGCCCCACAACGGGCTCGACGACCACCTCTACGACTTCCTCTACGCCTGGCACGTGCCGGCGTTCGTGTTCGTCACCGGCTACCTGTCGCGCTCCTTCACCTGGGCGCCGGGCCGGATGTGGCAGCTGGTCCGCACCGTCGTGGTCCCCTACGTCGTCTTCGAGGGTGCGCTGGCCCTGTTCCGGATCTACGTCGGCGGGGAACGGCTCGAGGACCTGTTCCGCGACCCGCACTGGCCGATGTGGTACCTCTCGGCACTCTTCTTCTGGCGGCTGCTGACCCCCGTCTTCATCCGGATGCCGGCCGCCGTCGCGATCGCGGTGGCCGTCGCGACCTCGCTGGTCGCCGGGCTCTACGCCGGCGACACCCTCGACCTGGCGCGAGTGCTCGGGCTGCTGCCGTTCTTCGTGCTCGGCCTGACCGCCACCAGGGACCGGCTCGAACGGCTGCGTGCGCCGTGGGTCCGCAACGCCGCACTGCTGGTCTTCCTCGCGATCGCGGTGGTGACCACGTGGACCGACCAGCTGGCGCAGACCGAGTGGCTCTACTACCGCTCGCAGTACGGCGAGCTCGACGTCGGTGACGGCCGCGCGCTCCTGACCCGCGGCGTACTCCTCGTCATCGGGACGCTCGGCGCCTGGTCGTTCCTGGCGCTGTTGCCACGGATGAGCGGCTGGTTCACCCGGATGGGCGCGGCCACCCTGGTCGTCTACCTGTTCCACGGCTTCTTCATCAAGAGCGCCGCGTACGCCGGATACATGGGCTGGGCCGACGACCACGCCGCGATCTCGCTGTTCGTCACGACCGTCGCCGCGGCCGGCCTTGCCCTGCTGCTCGCCTGGCCGCCGGTCGCCAGGGTGCTGACCCACGTCGTCGACCCGTTCGGCACCGCGGAGAAGCACGTCAGGGAGGCGGTGCGGCTCGCCGAGGCACCCGCGCACGCTGACCAGATCGCGGTCGCCGTCGAGGAAGCCGTGGCGGAAGAGGCCGCGGCCGAGGAGACCGTTCCCGCTCGGTAGCCTTCCGGCCATGGCAGGCGACGGAGGAACTCGGGCCGTCGTGGCGGCGCTGCTGGCCAACACCGGCATCGCGATCACCAAGTTCATCGCGTTCCTGCTGGCCGGCAACTCCTCGATGCTGGCCGAGGCGATCCACTCGGTGGCCGACTCCGGCAACCAGCTGCTGCTCCTGCTAGGTGGGAAGCGCGCGAAGCGCGAGGCCACTCCCGACCACCCGTTCGGCTACGGCCGGGAGCGGTACATCTACAGCTTCCTGGTCTCGATCGTGCTGTTCTCGGTCGGCGGCCTGTTCGCGCTGTACGAGGCCTACCACAAGTTCCACGAGATCCGCGCCGGCCACGAGAGCGCCGTGGACGGCTGGAAGGCACTGGTCCCGGTCGTCGTCCTCGTGATCGCGATCGGCCTGGAGTCGTTCTCGTTCCGCACCGCGATCCGGGAGACCCGCAAGGTCAAGGGCAGCGCGTCGTTCCCCCAGTTCGTGCGGCGTGCCAAGCAGCCAGAGCTGCCGGTGATCCTCCTCGAGGACCTCGCCGCACTGCTCGGCCTGGCCTTCGCCCTGGTCGGCGTCGGGATGAGCCTGGTCACCGACAACCACTACTGGGACGCCGGCGGCACGGCGATGATCGGGCTGCTGCTCGTCGCGGTCGCGATCGTGCTGGCCGTCGAGACCAAGAGCCTGCTGATCGGTGAGGCCGCCTCGCCGGAGGCCCAGGAGCGGATCGCGGCCGCGTTGGCCGCGACCCCGGGCATCGACCGGGTCATCCACCTCAAGACGCTGCACCTGGGCCCCGAGGAGCTGTTGGTGGCGGCCAAGATCGCGGTCAGTCCGACGACGTCCGCATCCGACGTCGCGGCCGCGATCGATGCGGCTGAGCGGGCTGTCCGGGCCGCCGAGCCGACGGCCAGCGCGATGTACCTCGAGCCCGACATCTACCGCGAGGACCACGTCCCCGTCGAACGCCCCGCCCCGCCGGAGCCGGCCGGCCACTGAGCCGGATCCCTGGCTGCACGAGGGGTGCGCCGAGGATTCCTCCTTCGGGCTGCCGCCGCCCTACTCTTTTCCGGTCCGCGTGGGAGATCCCAACAACGCGCAGATGCGCGGCGCAGACCTGACTCCACCGTTCCTAGGAGACACAAGATGGACTTCAAGGTCGCTGACCTCAGCCTGGCCGACTTCGGCCGCACCGAGATCACCCTCGCCGAGCACGAGATGCCCGGGCTCATGGCGATGCGCGAGCGCTACGGCGACTCGAAGCCGCTGGCCGGCGCCAGGATCGCCGGCTCGCTGCACATGACCATCCAGACCGCGGTCCTGATCGAGACCCTGGTCGCCCTCGGCGCCGAGGTCCGCTGGGCCTCGTGCAACATCTTCTCCACGCAGGACCACGCCGCCGCCGCTGTCGCGGTCGGCCCGAACGGCACGGTCGACGCCCCCGCCGGTGTCCCAGTCTTCGCCTGGAAGGGCGAGACCCTGGAGGAGTACTGGTGGTGCACCCAGCAGATCCTCGACTGGCCCGCGGACAAGTTCGCCAACATGATCCTCGACGACGGTGGTGACGCCACCCTCCTGGTCCACCTCGGCCTCGACATGGAGAAGTCCGGCGTCGCACCTGACCCGGCGTCCGCCAAGAGCAACGAGCAGAAGGTCATCTTCGAGGTCCTCAACGCCTCGCTGCTCGAGAGCAAGGACCGCTGGACCAAGATCTCGGCCGAGATCAAGGGCGTCACCGAGGAGACCACCACCGGTGTGCTGCGCCTCTACGACATGATGAAGGAGGGCTCGCTGCTCTTCCCGGCCATCAACGTCAACGACTCGGTCACCAAGTCGAAGTTCGACAACAAGTACGGCTGCCGGCACTCGCTCATCGACGGCATCAACCGCGCGACCGACGTCCTCATCGGCGGCAAGGTCGCGGTCGTGTGCGGCTACGGCGACGTCGGCAAGGGCTGCGCCGAGTCGCTGCGCGGCCAGGGCGCCCGCGTCATCGTCACCGAGATCGACCCGATCTGCGCGCTGCAGGCCGCGATGGACGGCTACCAGGTCGACGTCCTCGACAACGTCCTCGACGTCGCCGACATCATCATCACCGCGACCGGCAACAAGGACGTCGTGTCGGTCGAGCAGATGAAGCGGATGCGGCACAACGCGATCCTCGGCAACATCGGCCACTTCGACGACGAGATCGACATGGCGGGCCTGGAGGCCGACGGCGTCGCGACCCGCAAGAGCGTCAAGCCGCAGGTCGACGTGTGGACCTTCCCCGGCGGAAACGCGATCATCGTGCTCTCCGAGGGCCGGCTGATGAACCTCGGCAACGCGACCGGCCACCCGTCGTTCGTGATGTCGAACTCGTTCACCA
Organism: Nocardioidaceae bacterium; assembly: GCA_033854925.1. Lineage (GTDB taxonomy): Bacteria > Actinomycetota > Actinomycetes > Propionibacteriales > Nocardioidaceae > Nocardioides. Next base: position 7,513 of record JAWWPK010000066.1, read on the forward strand.
ACCAGGTGCTCGCGCAGATCGAGATCTTCACCAAGCCCGAGGAGTACCCGGTCGGCGTCTACGTGCTGCCCAAGCACCTCGACGAGGAGGTCGCCCGTCTCCACCTCGGCGCGCTCGGCGTGAAGCTGACCACGCTCTCCGACGAGCAGGCGTCCTACCTCGGTGTTTCGGTCGAGGGTCCCTACAAGTCGGACCACTATCGCTACTGATCTACCCCCGCAAGCTTCGGCCACCGGGGCCGATCGCGGGGCGCGCTCGCTCCGCTCGCAACGCTCGCTTCGCTCGCCCGGTTCGGGCTGCGAAGAGGCGTCTGACGCCCTGACTGGCACACTTGCGGCATGGCTGAGCACGCCGGGGTG
>JAWWPK010000067.1:0-4576 GCA_033854925.1 Nocardioidaceae bacterium
CGGCGCTGGGCGCACCGAGCGGCGCGGTCGGCTCGGTCTGCACCACCGTCAGGTGGCGCACCACCTGGAGCACGTCGTCTGGGCGAGGCACGTCGAGCAGCTGGGCCTGCACGCAGATCCGCCGAGCGTCGGCCTTCGAGAGCTCGTGGACCACGCCGTGACCCTACGGAGGTGCACCGACGCTGGGACTCGACCACCGCTCATCGAGCCTGTCGAGATGCCCGCAGCCTGTGTCGGGACTCACCCAGGTGCCTTTGCTGCGGGGGTCTCGACAAGCTCGACCAGCGGTGATCGGCTCCGAGCCGCTGTCTAGAGTTCGGCGCGTGAGCGAGACGCCGACGAACGCATGGGGCCATGCCCTGGTCACCGCCGACGAGGGCGGGGCCGTGCTGGACGCCTGGTTCCCGGCGCCCGCCCTGGGGCCGCCGGACGGGAGCGAGGCGCCGGCCGAGCTGGCGGCACTGGCCGGTCCGGACGACGTACGCCGGGTGACCCGCGAGGTGCGGCTGGTCGAGATCGCCGACCTCCAGGCCCCTCCGTCGTCCGCCGCTGACGCGTGGCTGCGGCTGCACCTGCTCAGCCACCGAATCGTTCAGCCCCGGACGATCTCGGTGGACGGGATCTTCGGCGTCCTCACCAACGTCGTCTGGACCTCGGCCGGGCCCTGCCCGGTGGCCGACTTCGAGCAGACCCGGGCCCGGCTGATGGCCGGCGGGGCGCGGGTGACCGTGTACGGCGTGGACAAGTTCCCGAGGATGGTCGACTACGTGCTGCCCACCGGCGTCCGCATCGGCGACGCCGACCGCGTCCGGCTCGGCGCCCATCTCGCCGAGGGCACCACGGTGATGCACGAGGGGTTCGTCAACTACAACGCGGGCACTCTCGGGACGTCGATGGTCGAGGGGCGGATCTCAGCGCACGTCGTGGTGGACGTGGACTCCGACGTCGGCGGGGGCGCCTCCATCATGGGCACGCTGTCCGGCGGCGGCACCGAGATGATCTCGGTCGGCAAGCGCTGCCTGATCGGCGCGAACGCCGGCCTGGGCATCTCGCTCGGCGACGACTGCGTGGTCGAGGCGGGCTGCTACATCACCGCGGGCACCAAGGTCACGGTCCCGGATGCCGACCGCCAGCCGAGGGTCGTCAAGGCCCTCGAGCTCTCCGGGGTGAACCACGTGCTGTTCCGCCGCAACTCGGTCACCGGTGCCGTCGAGGCGGTCCCGTGGCGCAGCGACGGCGTCGCGCTGAACGCGGCGTTGCACGCGAACTGAGGTTGGAGGCACCCCCGACACTTGCCCGATGAGGCGTCGGGGGGCAGTCGTCGTGGGTGGCGTCGCCGTGGTGGCGCTGCTCGCGAGCGTGGGCTGGCTGGCAGTGCGCCAGGACGTGGTGCCGTTCCTCGGCTCCGACCAGTGCAGCGCCGAGGTCGGCGGGCACACCGTGGTGCTGGACCCTTCGCAGGCGCGGTACGCCGGCCTGATCACCGCGATCGCCGTGCAGCGCGGGATGCCCGCGCGGGCGGCCTCCATCGCCCTCGCCGCGGCCTACCAGGAGTCGAACCTGCGCAACCTCGACAACGGCGACCGCGACTCCGCCGGGCTGTTCCAGCAGCGCCCATCCCAGGGCTGGGGCACCGAGGCGCAGGTGCGCGACCCGGTCTATGCGACCAACGCGTTCTACGACGCCCTGGCAAAGGTCGACGGCTACGAGCAGCTCGAGATCACCGTCGCCGCGCAGGAGGTGCAGCGGTCCGGCTTCCCGGACGCGTACGCCGACCACGAGGACGACGCCCGCACCCTGGCCTCGGCGCTGACCGGCAACTCACCCGAGGGGTTCAGCTGCCGGCTGGGCAGCACCGACGACGGCACCACGGCGCTGGAGGCGTCCGGGTTGACCGCCCGCGCGGACGCCGTACGCCGTGACCTCCTCGCGCGGTTCCCGGACCAGCCGCTCGGCGGCTTCGCACCCGGCGGCGTCTCGACCGGTCACATGGAGGGGTCGGCGCACTACGCCGGCCGCGCGGTCGACGTGTTCGTCCGGCCGATCTCACCGGCCAACAAGACCCGCGGCTGGGCGATCGCGCAGTACCTCGTCAGCCAGGCCGACCGGCTCGCGATCGAGACGGTGATCTTCGACGACCGGATCTGGACGGCCGGCAGCAAGTCAGACGAAGGCTGGCGCGACTACAACCCGCCCGAACGGTCGGGCGACCCGGCCATCCTCGAGCACCGCGACCACGTGCACGTCGACGTGTTCTGACCAACAGGACCCGCCCCCAGCCCGGTCGTGACTCCGGCCATCCCCAGACTGGGCTAGGCGAATCGTCGTCGATTAGTCCGTTCGGAGGATTTTCCACACCAGTTCGGTCACACCGCGTGAGATTCGGCTCTTGGGGGAGTCCAATGGTCATGAGAGATGAATCGACCCTGGGGAGGGCCTCCACGATGTGCAGCCACCAGCCGGCTTGCCCGGACGTACACGACTCCGACTGCTGCCGAGCCCATGTGGTCTCCGACCGCAGCGGTCAGGGCTGGTGCCGGCTCTGCAACGGGATCATCCTGTTCGACGACGGGCACTACCTCACGCCGGACGGCCACGAGGAGCGCGTCGGCATCTCCGCCTGATCCTCAGGACCTGGCAGTCAACGGCCCTCGGTCGGTGTTGCGCTCGGAGGGCATGACCCGATCCCGACCACCGCGCTTGGCTTCGTAGAGCGCCGCGTCGGCGGCGGCGTACAGGGTCCGAAGGTCCGATCCGTGGGTGGGGACGTGGGCCAGACCTGCGCTGATGGACACCGAGATCAGGTCGTCCACGGAGACCTCGAACCCCTGCTTGCGCACCAGCTCGACGATCTCCTCAGCCCGGCGCAGCGCGATCTCCATCGAGCAGCGCGGCAGCAGCATCGCGATCTCGTCCCCGCCCATCCGGCAGACCACGTCACCACGGCGCGACGCTTGCACCAGCAGCTCGGACAGCTGCACCAACACCTTGTCTCCCGCGGGATGGCCGTAGCGGTCGTTGACCGCCTTGAACCGGTCCACGTCGATGACCACGAGAGACGTGCCCTCGTCGCCGTCGGGATGCGCCAGGACGGCGGCCGCCGCCTCGTCGAAGGCACGCCGGGTCACCAGGCCGGTCAGCGGGTCGATCGTGGCCAGGTGGGCCAGCTCGAGGACCAGCTCGTGCTGGCGCTCCATGCTCTGGACCAGGATCGCCACGGTCGTCACGAGTGCCGCTGCGACGTAGCAGGTGCTCACGGTTGCCTCGCGGACGGAGAGCTGGGTGAAGGCCACGACGATCTCGCCGGCCAGGGAGGCTGCTGTCACGAGGATCGCTCCGGGTCTCGGCAGCAGCGCACCGCCGTACACGGTCGGGAAGAAGAAGAAGATCTGGGCCGTCACCGACCCGTCGTGAGTGGCCAGGTCGACCAGCACGACGACGATGATCGCGGCGAAGGGGCACAGGCCCCACGCCAACCGGCTGGCCTCGTCGAAGAACCAGGCAGCGGCGCTGATCATGGAGGCGAGCAGCAGCGAAACGCCGGCCAGGGCGATCGCCCACCCGTCCAGGTCGGCCCCCGCGTTCGCCCCCATGGGCAGGGTCACCACCGTCACGACGAGCCCGACGGCGAACAGCACGGATACCGTCCGCGCCGCATGGCGTAGGTCGCGGGGGCGCATCCAGGTGAGCACGGCGTCGGCGGGACGCGCCAGTCGGCTGCCCAGCGTGAGACCAGGCAGGACACTCCCAGTTCTGGCCAGCTCCATGGTGCGCACTCCAGTGCCCCCGCGGTGGTTCGTCGAAACCGTCACCACGTCCAGTTCGAGGGTAGGCCCGCGGCAGTGACCGCGCAGAAGAACGCCGAGGACGAGTCGGGCGCCGCGCTCACCCCAGCCGGGCGACCGCCGCTTGGATCCGCTCATCGGTCGCCGTGAAGGCGACGCGCACGTGCTGGGCGCCCGCGACGCCGTAGAAGTCGCCGGGCGCGACCAGGATGCCCCGGTCCGCCAGCCAGTCGACGGTGGCCCAGCAGCCATCGCCGCGAGTGGCCCAGAGGTAGAGCGACGCCTCGGAGTGGTCGATGCGGAAGCCGGCCGACTCCAGGGCTGAGCGCAGCGCCGTACGCCGGGCGGCGTAGCGCGCGTGCTGCTGCTTCGCGTGTGCGGCGTCGGAGAGCGCGGCGGCCATCGCGACCTGCTGCGGCCCCGGCATCTGGAGGCCGAGGTTCTTGCGGACCGCGAGCAGCTCCCCCACCAGCCGCGCGTCGCCCGCGACGAACGCGCAGCGGTAGCCGGCCAGGTTGGAGCGCTTGGAGAGCGAGTGCACCGCGAGCAGCCCGTCGACGGAGTCGCCGCAGACCGAGGGGTGCAGCACCGAGACCGGCTCGGCCTCCCAGGCGCACTCGAGGTAGCACTCGTCGGAGACCAGGACCGTGTCACGCTCGCGGCACCAGTCGACGACCTTGCGCAGGTGCTCGGGCGGCAGCACCCGGCCCGTCGGGTTGGACGGTGAGTTCAGCCAGACCAGCCGCACCGCGCCGGGCCCCACCGAGAGCGTGGAGTCCGAACGCGTGAAC
>JAWWPK010000068.1:0-10390 GCA_033854925.1 Nocardioidaceae bacterium
CCCGCCCACCCAGCACCACCCGGCTGGTGTCCACCGACGAGACGTCACGCAGGACCGCCGGGTGGAACTCCACGTCCGCGAACCCCTGCCGGGCCCGGGCCAGCGACACCTCCCCATCGGCCGCACCATCGGTGTAGTCGAACGCCGCCCTCGGCGTCCGCCGCCGCGCCACCCGACGCAGGTCCTCGATCGTCAGCGCCCCCTCCAACCGCCGGGCCCTCGGGGACAGCACCGGCCTCTTGAACCTCAGCAACGGGGCCAGGTCATGGACCTTCGGCAGCTGGCGACGAGTCATCATTTCTCCTGAAGCAGAGGGCGCGATGCGTTCGCGCTCCTCTCAGATGGTCCCTCCGCGGGGCGGTGGGAGACAGCGCAGCGCCGGGTCGGCAGGGGAAGCACGACCCGGCGCCGGCTCACGGCCGAACCTCAGCTCACGTCACTCATAGAGCACTGCCGCGATCTCCGGGTCGGTGATGTTGGTCTTGTCGTACCAGAAGTAGCCGGTGTCGATCGTCGCGGGCAGATCCTTTCCGTCGAGGTGCTCGACCGCCGCCTTCACCGTCTCGTAGCCGATGCCCACCGGGTTCTGCGTGATGGCCCCAGCCATCAGTCCACTGTTGATGGCGTCGATCTGGTCCTTGCCGGAGTCGAAGCCGATGATGGTGAGCTGGCCTTCGATGCCGAGCTCCTGCACAGCGTGGACGATGCCGATGGCCGCACCCTCGTTGGAGCCGTAGAGGCCCTTCAGGTCGGGGTTGGCCGCGATGATGGCCTTGGCCAGGTCGGTGGCCTTGAGCGGGTCGCCGCTGTACTGGATGTCGACGATCTCGATGTTCGGCTCGTTGTCCTCCATGTACTTGACGAAGCCGTCGCGGCGTTGGACGCCCGTCACGCTGGTCTGGTCGTGGACGACGAGGGCGATCTTGCCCTCGTGCCCGACCAGGTCGGCCATGTGCTTGGCAGCTTCTGCTGCCGCGGCCAGGTTGTCTGTTGCAGCCGTCGTCAGCGGTACGTCGCTCTCCACGCCGGAGTCGAAGGCGATGACCGGGATGCCGTCGTCCTTGGCCTGCTGCATGAGCGGTCCGGCCGCCTGGCTGTCGATGGCGGCGAAGCCGACGGCGTCCGGGTGCTTGTCCAGGACCGTCTGCAGCAGCTGGATCTGCTGCTCCACGTTGCCTTCCTCCTCGGCCCCCTCGAAGGTGACCTTGACGCCGAACTCCTTGGCAGCCTGCTCGGCGCCCTGCTTGACCGCTTGCCAGAACTGGTGCTGGAAGCCCTTGGAGACGAGGGCGATGTATGGCTTGTCGTCCTTGCTGCCTCCGCCCGAGGCATCGCCCCCGCAACCGGCGGCGGCCGCTGCGAGCGCGACGGTGACCGTCGCCGCCAGTAGTCGCATCTTCATGTGATGACCTCTTTCTGGTGCTGATGTGTGAGTGGTGCTGTGGTGTTCTGGTGCCGGTGCTGCCTTGCGTGGTGCTGGTGGTGCGTTGGTCCCGGGTCTCGGAGCTTCACGTCCGCCGCCGTCGGAGCATGTCGAGGTAGACGGCGACGAGGATCACCAGGCCGATCACGACCGACTGCCACTCCTGCGGCACCTCGGTCACGCGCAACCCGTTGGTGAGGACGGCGACGATGAGGGCCCCGACCACGGTCCCGACCATCGATCCACGGCCGCCTTGCAACGACGTGCCGCCGATCACGACCGCGGCGATCGCCTCGAGCTCGAGTCCCATGCCGCCCACGGGCTGGGCAGAGCTCAGCCTGGACGCGGCAAGGACTCCGGCGACGCCGACGAACATCCCGGCGAGGGTGTAGATGAGGATCTTCCACTTCACGATGTCGACACCCGACAGGGCCGTGGCCTCCTCGTTGCTCCCGATCGAGAACGCGTAGCGACCGAGGATGGTCCGGGACAGGATGACCGCCGCGGCAACGAAGAGCACCAGGAAGATCACCACCCCCAGCGGGAACCGGGCGCCGGGGAGCACGGACTGGTTCATCAGGAGCTGGAAGTTCGGGTGCTCCTTGAAGTAGATCGGCTTGGTGCCGGAGATGACCAAGGACAGCCCGGCGCAGATCAGCATCGTGCCGAGGGTCGCGATGAAGGGTGGCAGGCGGAGCACCGCGACGTTGACGCCGTTGACGAACCCGATCAGCCCGCCGAACGCGACGGCTGCCAGGACCCCGGCCCACAGCGGCCAGCCCCAGTAGGTGAGGAAGACGCCGCTCATGACTCCGCAGAGCGTCATGCCGGTGCCGATCGACAGGTCGATGCCGCCCGAGATGATCACGAAGGTCGTCCCGACCGCCAGGATCCCCACGACGGTCGCCGCCACGAGGATCCCGATGAGATTGCTCGTGGTGAAGAAGTAGGGGCTCGCGAAGGAGAAGAAGACGATGATCGCGACCAGGCTGACGAACGCGAGGAGCTGCTGGAGCGAGCCCCGCAGCCAGACGAGGACCGAGCGCGCAGGAATGCCGAAGAGCGCTGGCGTGGAGGACGTTGTCGAGCTCATGTGATGACCGTTCCTTCGGCGCTGAATCGGGTGGCGAAGTCCATGACGTTCTCCTGCGTCGCGTCGGCGTTGTCGAGGACCGAGATGAGTCGTCCCTCGGCCATGACGGCGATCCGGTCCGACATCCGCAGCACCTCGGACAGCTCGGAGGAGATCATCACGATCGCCTTGCCCTGGGCCGCCAGCTCGTGGAGGAGCGCATAGATCTCCTCCTTCGCACCGACATCGATGCCGCGGGTCGGTTCGTCGAAGATGAGTACGTCGCAGTCGCGGGCGAGCCACTTGGCGACGACGACCTTCTGCTGGTTTCCACCGGAGAGGTTGCGGACCAGCTGCTTGGTCGTGGGCGTGCGGATCCTGAGCCTGGTGACGTAGGCGCGCCCGGTCTCCTCGATGCGGCGGTCCTTGACGAAGCCGAACGCCCCGGCGTGGCGAGGCATGGACGCGAGGGCGATGTTCTCCCGAACGTTGCGGTCCAGCAGCACACCGAACTGCTTGCGGTCCTCGGAGAGGTAGCCGATGCCGTGCCGCGCAGCCTCCGCCGGGTTGGCGATGTGCACCTCGGTGCCACGCACCCGGATCGTGCCCGCTTCCTTGCGGTCGGCACCCACGATCGCGCGCGCCACCTCGGTCCGCCCGGCGCCCATGAGGCCGGCGAACCCGAGGATCTCACCGCCGTGCACGGCGAAGGACACGTCCCGCAGTAGTGACTTGGTGCTGAGCCCTTCCACTTCGAGCACCGGCTCGGGCGAGGCCGGGGCTGGTGCCGGGCGCTGCTCACCGGCGATGGAGCGTCCGACCATCAGGGCGATGACCCGCGACGCCGGTGTGGATGCGGTGTCGACGGTGTCGACGTAGTGCCCGTCCCTGAGCACGGTGACCCGGTTGCTGATCTGGGCGAGCTCGTGCATCCGGTGGGAGATGTAGATGACTCCGGTCTGTGGAGTGGTGAACCGGCGGATCAGGCCGAAGAGCGTCTGGACCTCGGCGTCGTTGAGAGCGGCCGTGGGTTCGTCCATGACGAGGACGCGCGCGTTGAAGCTCAGCGCCCTTGCGATCTCGACCATCTGCTGTCGGGCGACGGTGAGATCGCCGACCCGCTCGGTCGGGCGCAGTGCGAGTCCCAGCCGCTCGAACAGCTCCTGGGTACGACGGTTGAGCTCGGCGTTCGAGGTGAAGATGCCGGCGTACCGCCTCTCGCGCCCGATGAAGATGTTCTGGGCAACGGTGAGATCCGGCATCAGGTTGAACTCTTGGTGGATGATTGCGATCCCGAGGTCCTGGGCGTGCTTGGGAGTGGACGGGACCACGACCTCGCCGTCGATACGGAACTCGCCGCTGTCCGGGGTTTCGATGCCGGCAAGCAGCTTCATGAGCGTCGACTTGCCGGCGCCGTTCTCGCCGACCAGCGCAAGCACCTCGCCGTAGCGAAGGTCGAGGCGCACGTCGGTCAGAGCCTGGACACCCGGGAAGCCCTTGCTGACGCCCACGGCCTCCAGCAGCAGGTCACCCATGGAGGCTCCCTCCGTAGGTGCGTTGGGCGGTACCGCTCCACACGGCCTCCTGCTCCTGCGTGGTCAGCTCCGAGACGAGCTCGTGGACGATGCTGAACACGGCGTCGTAGCCGCCGAACGGGACCGTCATCGGCCAGTCACCGCCGTACATGAGCCGGTCGGCTCCGAAGGCCTCCAGGGCGACGTGCAGCACCGGCCGCAGGTCAGCGGCGGTCAGCGGCTGCCCCGGCATCTGGAGACCGGACAGCTTCGCGACGACCCCGGGCTGTTCGGCCGCCGAGCGCAGTGAGCTGGACCAGGCCTCGAGCTCGTCGGTGCCCCTCGGCGGTTTCCCGAGGTGGTCGACGACGACGGTCAGCTCGGGCAGGTCGGCTGCCAGCTTCGCCACGGCGTCCAGGTGACGAGGCCAGGCGTCGGGTACGTCGAACACGAGGCCGCGCTCGGCCAGCATGCCCAAGCTCTCGCGGACCGACGGGAGCTCGAGGAAGTCCGACCGGGGGTCCTCGTGGACGAGATGCCGGATTCCGCGCAGTGCCGGGGTCGCCAGCTCCTCGAGCTGCCGGGCGGCCTCCGGGGGACTGTCCAGCCGGACCCAGCCAACGACGCCGTGGACCCACTCCTCCTGCTCGGCGACAGCGAGCAGGTAGCGGGTGTCCACGAGCGAGTCCTCCGCCTGGACGAGCACCGCGAGCTCGACACCGGAACCGGTGAGCGCCTCCCGAGCTTGTGCGGGCAGGAAGGAGCGGTGCAGGGGGCCGTGCTCCGGACCGAGCCACGAGTAGTCGCTGATCTCGAGGTCCCACACGTGCAGGTGCGCGTCGATGATGGTCATGTCCGCACCCGGTCTCGCTGGGCGAGCTGTGCCCAGAGTGCTTCGGGGACCGGCGTGGCCAACAGCCTGGCGTTGGTCTCCATCTGGCCGGGCTCGACTGCGCCCACCACGACACTGCGCACCGCAGGGTGGCGCAGCGGGAACTGCATCGCGGCCGCGGCCAGGGGCACGCCGGCCGCCGTACAGTCCAGCTCGAGCTGCTCGGCACGGCGCAGCACCTCGGGCGGCACAGCTGCGTAGTCGAAGGTGGAGTCCGCACTCGGGGTGCCGGCCAGGAGCCCGCCGTTGAACACGGCCGCGGCCACGACCGCGATCCCCTTGTCCTCGCACATGGGGAGGAGCAGCTCGGCGGCACCCTGGTCCACCAGGGTGTAGCGGCCGGCGACCATCAGCTCGTCGACCTGGCCCGTCCGAGCGGCCGCCAGCAGGGCCTCGACCTTCATCGAGGCCACGCCGATCCTGCCCACCAACCCCTCGTCCTGCAGGCTCTGCAGCGCCGGCAACCCCTCGGCCAGCGCAGCGTCGAGGTCCCACCGCTCGGGGTCGTGCAGGTAGACGGCGTCGATGAACTCCAGGCCCAGCCGGGTCAGGGACTGCGCGACGCTGGTCCGGACGCCCTCAGCAGAGAAGTCCCAGGCCCGCCGCGCATCGGCCGGCACCAAGAAGCCCTCGTCGTCGAGTGCTCCCTCGGGATTCGCCTGTGGGACGAGCAGCCTGCCCACCTTGCTCGAGACCTGGAACTGGGTCCGCGGCTTGCTTTGCAGGAAGTCCCCGAGCCGACGCTCGGAGAGGCCGAGCCCGTAGTGCGGCGCGGTGTCGAACAACCGGACTCTCACCGACCACGCCTCGTCGAGCACCTGCCGGGCTGCGGCGTCGGTCATGGCGACGCGGTGGTTGCCGATCCCCGCGCCACCGAGCCCGAGCCGGGTCGGGGTCGAGGCGCTAGTCACGGGCATGGCGATACTCGCTGATCGACGTGGTGAGCATCTCCGCTCCGGACCCCGGTGCGACGGGTGCCCAGTAGCGACCACCCTCGACGTGCACCGGCGTGACGAAGTGCTCGTGCAGGTGGTCGACGTACTCGATCATGCGTCCCTCGGTGGTTCCGGACACGGCGACGTAGTCGAACATCGACAGGTGCTGGACGATCTCGCACAGTCCGACGCCGCCGGCATGAGGGCACACGCGAACCCCGAACTTGGCCGCCAGGAGGAGCATCGCCAGGTTCTCGTTCACGCCCGCGACTCGGGTCGCATCGAGCTGCAGGATCTCCAGGGAGTCGGCCTGGAGGAACTGCTTGGCCATCACCCTGTTGGCCATGTGCTCGCCCGTCGCCACCGGGATCGGCGCGACCCCGCGTGCGATGGCAGCATGGCCGAGGATGTCGTCGGGGTGGGTGGGCTCCTCGACCCACGCCACGTCGTAGGGCGCGAGTGATGCCATCCAGTCGATGGCCTCGTCGACCTCCCAGCGCTGGTTGGCGTCGACGGCGATCCCGACGTCCGGGCCGACCGCCTCTCGCGCCAGCGCCAGACGGCGTACGTCGTCGTCGATGTCCGCCCCGACCTTGAGCTTGATCTGCCCGAAGCCGTCAGCCACCGCGGCACGACAGAGCCGCACCAGCTTGTCATCGTCGTAGCCGAGCCACCCGGGAGTCGTGGTGTAGGCCGGGTAGCCGACCTCACGCAGCCTGTCGATCCGCTCCACCCGCCCCGGAACGGCCTTCTCGAGGAGCTCGAGCGCCTCGTCAGGGGCGAGCGCGTCGGTGAGGTAGCGGAAGTCGACCAGGTCGACCAGCTGCTGCGGCGAGAGCTCGCAGAGCAGCTGCCACAGCGGCAGCCCCGCCTGCTTGGCCTTGAGGTCCCACAGCGCATTGATGACCGCCCCGATGGCCATGTGCATGACCCCCTTCTCCGGGCCCAGCCAGCGCAGGTGGGAGTCGTGGACGAGCCCCTTCCAGAAGCCTCCGAGGTCGCCCAACGTCGACTCGACGTCCAGACCCACGAGCCGCGACTCGAGACTCGCGATGGCCGCCAGCTGCACGTCGTTGCCCCGGCCGATCGTGAAGACGAACGCGTGGCCGGCGTGGCCGTCGCCAGCATCGGTCTCGAGCCGCATGTACGCCGCCGAGTAGTCGGGGTCCGGGTTCATGGCGTCCGAACCGTCGAGCGACAGCGATGTCGGGAACCGGACGTCGTCGGTCCGCATCGCGGTGATACTGCTCAACGTGCACGCTCCTGATGGTGACTGGGGTCACACCGTAGACATCCGATGTTTGTTCGGTCAAGATGTGCGGGTGATGCAGTTTTCGCGTACTTCTCCCACATATTGCGATGAGAGGTCCGATCTGTGTCGGACCGGCGGGCGGCGGCTGGGACAACGAGGTCCGGCCCGGTGAAGCTCGCCCGCGTCGGGGAGCCCGGAGCCGAGATCCCGGTCGTCGTGACCGACGAAGGTCTGCTGGACGCCCGGCCGGTGACCCGCGAGTTCGATGGCGGTTTCCTCGGCTCGGGCGGGCTCGGCCGGCTCGCGGAGGCGGTCCGGCAGGGTTCCCTGCAGCTCCTCGAGGCGACTGAGGGGGTGCGGCTCGGCCCGCCGGTCGCCCGGCCCGGAGCGGTGGTCTGCGTGGGGATGAACTATGCCGCTCACGCCGCCGAGACGGGGTCGGCTCCCCCGACGGTGCCGATCATGTTCCTCAAGGCGCCCAACACCGTGGTCGGTCCGCACGACGCGGTCCAGATCCCGCGCGGCAGCGAGCGGACCGACTGGGAGGTCGAGCTCGGTGTCGTCATGGGGCGTCGCGCGAGCTGCCTCGACTCCCCCGCCGAGAGCCTCGACCACGTCGCCGGCTTCGTCGCGGCGAACGACCTCTCGGAGCGGGCCTTCCAGCTCGACGTCTCCGGCGGCCAATGGAGCAAGGGCAAGTGCTGCCCCGGCTTCAGCCCCCTGGGACCGTGGCTGGTGACACCCGACGAGGTCGAGCACCAGGCGCTCGGGCTGCGCAGCTGGGTCAACGGTGAGCCCCGCCAGAGCTCGAGCACCGCCGACCAGATCTTCGGCGTCGCCGAGGTGATCCACCACCTCAGCCAGTACCTGGCCCTCGACCCGGGGGACGTCGTACTCACCGGGACTCCCGAGGGGGTGGCCCTCTCGGGCCGCTTCCCCTACCTGTCCGCCGGCGACGTCGTCGAGGTGGAGATCGACGGGCTCGGTCGCCAGCGCCAAGAGATGGTCCCGTTCCGCAAGGAGGACGCATGACATCCGCCCAGAGCGTGCCCGGACGTGACTTCGAGGGCCTCGTCGCGGTCGTCACGGGAGGTGCGTCCGGCATCGGTGCGGCGATCGTCGCCGAGCTGGGCTCGCGAGGAGCCCGGGTCGCCGCGATCGACCTCGCAGCGGATGCGGTCCCGGACGGCGTGCTGGGCGTGACAGCAGACGTCGGCGACGACGACTCGGTCCGCGCCGCCGTACGCCGCGTGGTCGACCAGCTGGGTGGGCTCGACATCCTGGTCAACAACGCCGGAATCGGCGCCCAGGGGACCGTTGCGGACAACTCCGACGAGGAGTGGCATCACGTCCTCGACGTCAACGTGCTCGGCATGGTGCGCACCACCCGGGCCGCGCTCCCGCACCTGCGGGAGTCGGGAAGCGCGGCGGTCGTCAACGTCGGCTCGATCGCGGGCACCGATGGGCTTCCGCAGCGGGCGTTGTACTCCGCGAGCAAGGGTGCCGTGCACGCGCTGACCCGCGCCATGGCCGCCGACCACCTCCACGAGGGCATCCGCGTGAACTGCGTGGCGCCCGGCACCGCAGACACCCCGTGGGTGCAGCGGCTCCTTGCCTCGGCAGCCGATCCCGAGGCCGAGGCCGCCGCCCTCAACGCACGCCAGCCGCACGGTCGACTCGTCACCCCCGAGGAGGTGGCGGTGGCGGTGGCCTACCTGGCGAGCCCACGCGCCGGGTCCACGACCGGCACGGTCGCGGCTGTCGACGGCGGCATGCACGACCTGCGACTGCGGCCGCGGTCCTGAGCTGCCCGATGCGCACCGTCGCCCTGCACACGATCCTCAAGCCCGGACGAGAGACGGACTACGACAGCCTGCACCAGACCATCCCTCACGACGTCGCGTCGGCCCTGCGCGACCACGGTGTGCACGAGTGGCGGATCTGGCGAGACGGACGCCACGTGTTCCACCTCGTCGAGGTGGAGGACTACCAGGCCATGCGAGCCGCGCTCCGGACCCTGCCTGCCAACGTGAAATGGCAGGCGACCATCGGACCTCTGTTCGACGTACCGGACGACTACGGCGGTGCGGACCCGGCGGCAGCGCTGCTGTGGAGCCTCACCGGACAGTCGGACAGGTAGGATCTTTCAGTGGCGGTCACAGACGAGGCCATCGTCAAGATCAAGGAAATGCTCCTCAGCGGCGAGCTGGGTCCCGGAGACCGGTTGCCACCCGAGAAGGAGCTCAGCGACCGGCTAGGCCTCTCCCGCAACTCCCTGCGCGAGGCGGTCAAGGCACTCGAGCTGATCCGGGTGCTCGACGTCCGCCAGGGTGACGGCACCTACGTGACCAGCCTCGAGCCGCGGCTCCTCCTGGAGGCCATGTCCTTCGTCGTCGACCTGCACCAGGACCAGAGCGTGCTCGACCTGCTGGAGGTACGCCGCCTGCTCGAGCCCGCAGCGGCGGCCATGGCCACGCTCAAGGCCAGCGCCGAGGACCTCGAGCGCCTCACCGAGATGCTCGACGAGGTCGGAGCGGAGACCTCCGTCGAGTCGCTGGTCGCGCACGACGTGAAGTTCCACGGCTTCATCAGCGACCTCTCCGGCAACGGCTACCTGAGCACCCTGCTGGAGAGCCTGTCGGGCCGCACCCTGCGCGCCAGGATCTGGCGAGGGCTCACCGAGGAGAGCAGCGTCGAACGGACGCTCGCCGAGCACCGCGCCATCGTCGATGCCATGAGGTTGGGCAATGCCGACCTCGTGCGTTCCTGGGTCACCGTGCACATCAGTGGCGTGGAGTCGTGGTTGCTGCGTGCCGGGCAGACCCCGAACGGATGGCGCGACCCCGTGCGTCGCCCTGCGGCCGACTCCCCGGTCGAGCCCGCACCCATCGGCTGACGTGAGGGTCCGCGCAGGTTCACGTGCTGCACCAGTAGGTCAGGGTGTTGACGAACTCGAGCATTCCCTCGACGGACAGCTCGCGGCCGTAGCCGCTGCACTTGGTCCCGCCGAACGGTAGCCGGGCGTCGGAGACCACCATCGCGTTGATGAAGGCAGCGCCCGAGACGACACGACGGGCGAAGGCAGTTCCCCGTGCCGTGTCCCGCGTCCAGACACTGAGGCCCAGACCGAACTTCGTGGCGTTGGCGAACCGGACCGCCTCGTCCTCGTCTGCCGCCACGGTGATCGTCGCGACGGGACCGAAGGTCTCCTCGTCGAAGGCCGGTACGCCAGGTCCGCCGGGCACGCTCAACACCGTCGGCTCGAAGAAGAACCCGTCCCCCGGGAGCTCATGGCCACCGGT
>JAWWPK010000069.1:0-6597 GCA_033854925.1 Nocardioidaceae bacterium
GCGCAAGACCGACTGCGGGCTGCCGCCGACACCGATCCACGTCGGGAAGGCCCCGGACTCGAGGTGCGGCACCACGTCCTGGTTGCTCAGGGCGGCACGGGTCGTGCCCTGCCAGGTGACCGGTCCGCCCTTGAGCAGCTCGGCGAAGAGAGCCGTCTTCTCCTCGAAGAGGTCCTCGTAGTCCGCGAGGTCGTAGCCGAACAGCGGGAACGACTCGATGCTGGAGCCTCGTCCGAGGATGACCTCTGCCCGGCCACCGGAGATGGCGTCGAGGGTGGAGTAGCGCTGAAACACCCGGACCGGGTCGTCGGAGCTCAGCACGGTGACTGCCGACCCGAGGCGGATCCGGTTCGTCCGAGCGGCGATCGCGCTGAGCACCACGTCGGCCGCCGGCATCGGGAAGTCATCGGTGTGGTGCTCACCGATCCCGAAGAAGTCCACGCCGACCTGGTCGGCGAGGACGCCTTCCTCGACGACATTGCGGATCGTCTGTGCATGGGTTTGCGGTTGGCCGGCATCGTCGCCACTGAGGTCACCGAAGGTGTCGAGGCCGAGGACGAGCGGGAAATCCGCCGAAGGTGCTGTCGTCATGTGAGGCTTCCTGTCTGGAGGGTGGTTGGGAAGTGCTGCGCGGGAGCTGCCCAGGCGAGGTCGGCGTGGACAGCTGCCTCGAACTCGGCTCGACGCAAGGACGCACCGAAGACCGGACCGCCGGGTTCGAGAACACGGCCGGCGCGAAGGCTGGCCAGTGGCACGGCGTCGTAGCCGATGCGCTCGATGAGCTCCGAGACGGCGTCCACCGCCCCCGTGTCGTCGCCTGCCACGCCGAGCGCACGCCGGTCCGGCGAGCCGAACGGGCGACGTTCGTCCTCGAGGTCGTGGTAGCCGAGCTGGTTGAGGGTCTTGACGACCGTCGACCCGGAAAGCTTCTGGGCGACGATCTCGCTGCTGCCGAACCGGGGGTCCTCGAACAGGTCCTGGACGCCGTCGACGGGCGCCCAGTAGTTCATCGCGTCGACGACGATCTTGCCGGCCACCAGGGAGGCGTCGAAGGTCGCGAGCCTGTGCAACGGGATCGCCAGTACGACGATGTCGGACCTCTCAACGGCGTCCGCGGCCCAGCGTGGCTCGGCTCCCGGCACCAGCACCTGCGTGATGAGCGCGATGTTGGCTGGGTCACCCGAGGCAGCGATCGACACCGGGTGGCCCGCGGCGATCGCCAGTCGCGCGATCACGGGGCCGACGTGGCCAGCACCCAGCACGGCGATCGACCTCATCTGACCTCCCAGATCACTAGTCTTTTCGAAGTAACTTCGAGTGTGCTAGCGTTATTCCATGGCCAGCAGGTCGTCGCCGCAGCCGCTCTCGGACCAATGCATCAGCGCGGACGAAACCCTGACCCGGGCCTTCGACCTGCTCGGCAAGCGCTGGACCGGGGTCATGCTGGCCACGCTTCGCGACAGTGCGGTCGGGTTCCGGGTGCTGTCGCGCGCCATCCCGGGCATCAGCGACTCGGTCCTGTCCGACCGGCTCAGTGAGCTCGCAGACGCGGGCCTGGTCGTCCGCACCGTCAAGGAGGGGCCGCCGGTCTCGGTCTCCTACGCACTCACCGACGCGGGCGAGGCGCTGCTGCCGGCGCTCGAACAGATCAGCCTGTGGGCCGAGCTGCACCTGCCCGCTGCCGGATCGGCGTCCTAGAGGAGGCCAGGTGAGTGACTACGCGTCGAACCCGTGCGTACTCCCACGCTCACCGCAGCCGGGGGAGGCCGCTCCGAGCAATCAGGTCAGCGGCTGTCCGCATTCGCTCGTAGCGTGCAGACATGACTGAGATTCAGCTACTTCGCCCCGCAGGGCTCGTCGAGAGCCCCGCGTTCAGCCACGTCGCCATCGTCCCGCCCGGTGCCACGATGATCTTCGTCGGCGGGCAGAACGCCGTCGACCAGAACGGCCAGCTCATCGGCGGCGCCGACGTGGCTGCACAGACCACGAAGGTCATGGAGAATCTGGTCACTGCCCTGGCCGCGGCCGGCGCGGGGATCCAGGACCTCGTCAGCGTCACGGTGGTCCTGGTGGAGGGCGTCGACGTGCAGCAGGCGTACGCCGCTGCCGCTCCGTCGCTCGCCACCGCGAAGACTCCTCCGCTCGTCAGCGGCTTGCTCGTCGCCAGGCTCGGCGTCCCCGGCGCCCTCGTGGAGGTGTCGGCTGTTGCGGCGGTGAGCTAGCGCGGTGGGCCAGGAGTGCCCCCGGCAGGACTCGAACCTGCGCCAAGCGAGTTAGAAGCTCGCTGCTCTATCCAGCTGAGCTACGGGGGCGTGGGCACCGATGGTAGTCGGCGAGCCGTGCCTGTCGGCGCATCCTTCTAGCCTCTGCACATGGGGGCACATCACACAATGGACAAGGGCGACTTGGGCACGGCGATGGCCTACGCCGACCTCGTGAGCCAAGGCTGCATGGTGCTGTTCCCCGCCACCGAGCACGCGCCGTTTGACCTCGTCGCCTACCGCTCGGGTCAGTTCCACCGGGTGCAGGTGAAGTACCGCACGGCCCGGTCGGGCAAGGTCGTTGTGTCCTTCCGGTCGTCGTGGGCGGACCGCCACGGGACGCACATGAAGCCGGTCGACAAGGCCGAGATCGACGCGCTGTGCATCTACTGCCCAGACACGGACGAGTGCTACTACGTGCGTCCCGGCGACCACGACGAGGTTGTGACCCTGCGCGTCGCCCCAGCGAGGAATGGTCAGCAGATGGGCGTGCGACTGGCCAGTCAGTTCCGCCGGTTACCCGTCTGACGCATCATGCAGCGGTTTCGACGAAGACCATCCGATCGGACCATTTGCGCCGGTTCCTCGGCGTGCGGGCTGGTGCGGATGATGCGCTGGGCCCATGAGGTGGGAGCCCTCGCGGCGTACGGCCGCGCTGTCCGCGGTGTCCGCGGTCGTGCTGGCCTGCGCACTGGCGGTGGCGACCACCCCGTCGGCGGTCGGTACGCCGGCGCCGGTGGCTCGCGGCGTGGCCGGGTCGCAGCGGACACCTGCGGAGACGAACCCGCTGGCCAACCGGACGTGGGGTGTCTACAAGGGCTCCGGCGACCAGGCGTGGACGCCGTACCAGAAGGCGAAGGGTGCGAAGAAGACGCTGCTCGCGAAGATCGCGCTGGCGCCCAAGGCCAAGTGGTTCGGCCAGTGGATCCCGGCGAACCAGATCACCGCGAAGGTGAGTGACCACATCACGAACGCACAGGCCGGCGACCCAGAGGCGCTCGTGCAGATGACCGTCTTCCGCCTCAAGCCGTGGGAGGACGAGGCCTGCCACCGGCTGCCGACGGCCAAGGAGCAGCACGACTACACGAAGTGGATCGACAAGTTCGCGGCCGGCATCGGCACCGCGCACGTGGCGCTCGTGCTGCAGCCGGACGGGCCGTTCGCACTGTGCGCACCCGGTGGGTCGCAGCTCCCGTCCCAGCTGGTCGGGTACGCCTCACACGTCTTCAGTGCCCTTCCCAACGTCAGCGTCTACATCGACATCGGCGCCTCCGACTGGTTGCGCAACGACCCGGCCAAGGCGCTGCGGATCCTGGTCCCGGCGGGTATCGACACCGCGCGCGGCTTCGCGCTGAACTCCACCCACTACGTCTCGACATCTGCTGAGGTCGCGTTCGGGACCGCGGTCGTGCAGGCGCTGGCCGCCGCCGGCTACGCCGACAAGCACTTCGTCGTGAACACCGCCTCCAACGGCGCGCCGTTCAACGGCTACGACTACCACGGCCCGAACTTCGACAACGCCGCCACCTGCAAGACCAAGGGCCAGCAGGCGTGCGTCACCCTCGGCATCCCTCCGACCGCGGACGTCGCCAACCCGGCCTGGGGTCTCTCGGCGACCGACGCGGCCAACGCGGCGGCGTACGCCGACGCCTACCTCTGGATCGGCCGCCCGTGGCTGTACATGCAGGCCGACCCGTTCGACCTCAAGCGCGCCCTGGCGGTGGCCCGGACCACGCCGTACTGACTACGGCAGGTGCCGGCCCATCCACTCCTCGACGTCGGCCGAGGTGCGGGGCAGCGAGTCCGAGAGGTTCACGGGGCCGTCGGCGGTGACGAGGATGTCGTCCTCGATCCGGATGCCGATGCCGCGCAGCTCCTCGGGGACCAGCAGGTCGTCCTCCTGGAAGTACAGCCCGGGCTCGACCGTCAGGACCATGCCGACCTCGAGGGTGCCCTTGGGGTAGATGTCCGGCGACGTGCCGTTGCAGTCGTGGACGTCCATCCCGAGCATGTGGCTGGTGCCGTGCAGGGTCCAGCGCGCGTAGACCTTCGAGTCCGGGTCGAGGGCTTCCTCGGCCGTGACCGGGAGCAGGTCGAGATCCTCGAGGCCGTGGGCGAGCACGTCCATCGCGGCGTTGTGCGCGGACAGGAACGGCGTCCCGGCGATGGTCGCCTCGATGCCCTTCTGCTGTGCGGTGTGAACGAGGTCGTAGAGGTCGCGCTGCAGCGGGGTGAACGTCCCGTCGACGGGCAGGGTGCGGGTCACGTCGGCGGTGTAGAGGTTCTTTCCCTCGACGCCCATGTCGAGCAGCACCAGCTGACCGGGTGTGATCGGACCGGTGTTGTCGATCCAGTGCAGCGTGGTGGCGTGCTTGCCGCCGCCGACGATCGAGTCGTAGCCGATGTCGTTGCCCATGGCGAGCGCCCGCCGGTGGAAGGTCCCCTCGATCCAGCGCTCCCCGAACTCGAGGACCTGGTTCCACTCGCGCACCGAGTCCTCGAAGCCGAGCGCGGTGATGTCGCAGGCCTCCTGCAGCTCGGCGACCTCCCAGTCGTCCTTGATCAGCCGCAGCTCGCCGACGACCCGCTGCAGGTCCTCGTCCATGGCGTCGTCGGCAGCGACCATGCGGTCCACCTCGGCGGAGACGCCGCGCAGCACCCGGGTCTTCGGGGCGCCGTTCGTCGCGGTCAACGAGTCCTGGAGCCGGTCGATGTGGCGGCACTCGATGCCGAGTGAGGCGGACAGCTCGTGCAGCGACGGACGGCGCCCGACCCACAGCTCGCCGTACTGGCGGTCGCGGAAGAACTCGTCGGTGTCGCGGGCCGAACGGGGCCGGGCGTAGAGGACGGCCTCACCGCCCTCGATGACCAGCACTGCGTCGCTGGTCTGGTTGCCGGCGAAGTAGGTGTGCGCCGTGTCGGGGCGGAACTTGTAGTCCGTGTCGTTGGCCCGCACCTTGAACGTGCCGGCCGGCAGCACCAGGCGTTCTCCGGGGAACATCCCGGCCAGCTTCTCGCGCCGTACGGCGGCCCGGTCGGCCACGGGCTGGCGGGGGAGGTCGAGCTCGCGGTCGCCCCAGCCGGTCCGCATGAACGCGGAGTAGGCCTCGGGTACGCCGGGGTCGTGGGACTCCGTGTGCAGCTCGCGCGCGGTCTTCATCTCGTCCTTGCCGGTCTCGCTGGTGTCCTGGCCGGGGTTCTCCTCGCTCACGCTCGCCACAATACGCCGGGGCAAGGGTCGGAGGCGCTCCCCACTTAGACTCCCCGCCATGGCCGGACCGCGTCGTGACAGCCGGGCGTTCACCATCCTGGTGATCGTCCTGGTCTGCCTCGGCGCGCTCCCGATGCTGCTGATCATCGCGCTCTCCAGCGCGCCCGCGATCTCGGTGCTCGCGACCGGGCTGGCCGCGGTCCCGGTGGTGCCGCTGGTGCTCTGCTACCTGTGGCTGGACCGCTACGAGCCCGAGCCGCGGAGGCTGCTGATGCTCGGGCTGCTGTGGGGCGCGTTCGCCGCGACCTTCGGCGCACTGGTCGTGCAGGGCATCGGCGGCCTGTTCGCCGGCGTGACCGACAACGTGGAGCTCGCGGTGCTGGCGCCGGTGACCGAGGAGGCCAGCAAGGGGTTGTTCCTACTGCTGCTGCTGATCTGGCGGCGGGCCGAGCTCGACGGCGTCCTCGACGGCATCGTCTACGCCGGCATGGTCGGCATCGGCTTCGCCTTCACCGAGAACATCCTCTACCTCGGCGCGTCGTACAACGGGACCGACGGGATGGGCCCGGGCGGGCTGGTCGGCGTCACGAGCACCTTCGTGATCCGCTGCCTGTTCAGCCCGTTCGCGCATCCGCTCTTCACCGCCTTCACCGGCATCGGTGTCGGCATCGCGGTGACGACGCGCAAGCCCGCCGTGCGGTGGCTGGCACCGGTGGCGGGGTACTGCTGCGCGGTGGTCGCGCACGCCACCTGGAACAGCTCCACGATCTTCGGCTTCGAGGGGTTCGCCGGCGCCTACGTGCTGGTCATGGTCCCGGCGTTCGCGGGTTTGACCTGGCTCGGGGTCTGGTCGCGGCGCTCCGAGCGGAGGATGCTGACGGCAGCGCTCGGGGACGCTGCCCAGCGCGGCCTGTTCCCGGCCACGGACATCGGCTGGGTGGTGGACCTGAGAGCCCGGCGAGCTGCCCGGGCGTACGCGAAGCAGACCGCTGGCAAGCCAGGGGAGGACGCGATGCGTGACTACCAGCAGGCCGCCATCGAGTTCGGCTTCCTGCACCACGGCTACCTGCGTGGCACCGCGCCCGACGACTACGCCGCACGCGGCCAGGACTTCCTGGCCCGGAT
>JAWWPK010000070.1:0-5454 GCA_033854925.1 Nocardioidaceae bacterium
AGTCGCAGCGGCGGGTGCACTGGTCGCCACCGATGAGGAAGGTCGCCTCGCGGTCCTCCCAGCACTCGAAGATGTTGGGGCAGCCCGCCTCCTGGCAGACCGTGTGCAACCCCTCGGACTTCACCAGGGAGTGCAGCTCGGTGTAGGCCGGCCCCATCTTCGCCCGGGTCTTGATCCACTCCGGCTTCCGCTCGATCGGCGTCTCGGCGTTGCGCACCTCGAGCCGGAGCAGCTTGCGTCCGTCGGGCGCGGTGGGGGCTTGAGTCACGGGCTCAACCCTACGCCGGTGACCCACCTCTCCCAGACCCGGCGGTTGCACTATTGGTAGCCAAATGGTTACCTATTGGACATGGACATCTTCGGGGCGCTCGCCGACCCAGTGCGCCGCTCGCTGCTGGCCGAGCTGGCCGCCCAGCCGCGGCGCGTCGTGGACCTGGCGGCGACCCGCCCGATCAGCAGGCCTGCGGTCAGCAAGCACCTGCGGTTGCTGCGCGAGGCGGGCGCCGTGACGGTCACGGATCGGGGGAGGGAGCGCTACTACGCGCTGGACCGTACGGCGCTGGCCCCGGTGTCGTCGTACGTCGCGAGCCTCACCTCGAGTCTGATCAGCGACCACGCCCTGGACGCCCTGGAGACCGAGGTCCGCCGGACCAGCCGCGAGCGGCGGCGTACCGCCCCACACCAGCACGAGGAGACCGCATGACCACACCCACCGGCCGGATCGACCACCGCGACGGGCAGCACGTGCTCGTCCAGACCCGCGAGTTCCGCGCGCCCATCGAGGACGTCTGGGCGGCGGTGACCGAGCCCGACCGGCTGGCGCGCTGGATCGGGACCTGGGAGGGCGACCCGGCGGCCGGCAGCGTGCACTTCCGGATGCTGTTCGAGGGGGAGGAGCACGCCGGCGAGACGATGACGATCCGAATCTGCGAACCGCCGCACCGCCTGCACGTCACCTCGCAGGCCGGCGAGGACGTCTGGCTGCTGAACCTCGACCTCACCCATGCGGACGGCGTCACCACCCTGACGTTCGCGCAGCCCGGCGTGACCGCCGAGCAGGTGGGCGCCGTCGGCCCGGGCTGGGACTACTACCTCGACCGGCTCGTCGACGTCGAGACCGGCGCCGATCCGGCGCTGCGCGACTTCGAGCGCGACTACTACCCGGCGACCTCGGCGCACTACACCGACCAGGTCTAGCGTCCGACGGCGTAGCCGTTTCCGCCACGGGCGGTCGCGGCGGCGGACAGCGCACCAGTGTCGGGGTCGCGGGCCACCGCCGACAGCCGGCCGAGCGTCCAGTCGCCGGCGCGCACCAGCCGGTGGCCGCGGGCCTCGAGCGCGGCGAGCACGTCGGCACCGAGGCGGTCCTCGGCGACCAGCTCGCCGGGGTTCGTCTCCCGCGGGTAGAACGAGCTCGGGAACGAGGTGGTGTGGAACGACGGCGCCTCGATGGCCTCCTGCAGGTCGAGACCGCGGACGAGGTGGTGCAGGAGGAACGGCAGCTGCCACTGGTCCTGCTGGTCGCCGCCGGGCGTGCCGCAGGCCAGCACCGGCCGGCCCTCCCGCAGCACCAGCGTGGGGGAGAGCGTGGTCCGCGGGCGCCGGCCGGGCGTCAGCGAGGCCGGCAGTCCCTCGTCCAGCCAGCACATCTGCAGCCGGCTGCCCAGGCAGAAGCCGAGCTCCGGGACGGTCGGTGAGCTCTGCAGCCAGCCGCCGCTGGGCGTGGCCGAGATGATGTTGCCCCAGCGGTCGACGACGTCGAGGTGACAGGTGTCCCCGCGGGTCTGCCCGTCCCAGGACACCGTCGGCTCACCCAGCCCGTCGCCCGACGGCGCGGAGGAGCCGCCGGCCAGGTGAGCGGACAGTCGCGGCTCCCGCCCGCCGGGCGAGCCCGGGCGCAGGTCGTACGACGCCCGGTCGCCGACCAGCCCGCGCCGCGCCTGGACGTACGCCGGGTCGAGCAGCTCGGCCACGGTGAGCGGCGACGCGTCGCCGTACCACGCCTCGCGGTCGGCCAGCGCGAGCTTCAGCACCTCGATGACGGTGTGCACCCCGTCGGCCGTCGTGGGGTCGAGCGCCTCGTCGGGGAGCCCGTCGAGCATGGCCAGGGACTGCAGCAGGACCGGCCCCTGGCCCCACAGGTCGGTCTTGGCGACCTCGACGTCGCGGAACCGTTGCACGACGGGCCGTTCGTAGGACGCGGACCAGCCGGCCAGGTCGGCGCCGGTCAGCACGCCGGCATGGTCGGCGCCGCTGGAGTCGCGGAACGGCCGCCGGCTGAAGGCATGGATCGCCTCCGCCACGAAGCCTTCGCGCCAGGCCCGCCGGGCGCCGTCGTACTGCGCCTCGCGGTCGTTTCCGGCGGCCTCGCCCTCCGCGACCAGTCGCTCCAGCGTGGCCGCGTGCTCGGGGTTGGTGACGACCTGCCACGGCCGGGACCGCGGCAGCCACCGAGCGGCGGAGGTGGGCCAGTGCTCGCGGAACAGCTGCTCCACCCGGTCGATCGTGGCGACCGCGCTGGGGAGGATCGGGTGACCGTGGCGGGCGTAGCCGATCGCGTAGGAGAGCACCTCGCGCAGCGGGCGGGTGCCGTGGTCGCGGCCCAGCAACAGCCAGGCGTCGACGGCGCCGGGGATGGCGGCGGCCAGCGGGCCCGAACCCGGCACCAGCTCGAGGCCGAGGCCCAGGTAGTGCTCCCGGGTCGCCCCGGCCGGCGCCGCGCCCTGCCCGCACAGCACCTGAGGAGCCGGGTCTTCGGCGGTGGCGAACACCGCCGGCACCTCGCCGGCCGGCCCGTTGAGGTGTGGCTCGACGACGTGCAGCACGAAGGCGCCGGCGATGGCGGCATCGAACGCGTTGCCGCCCGCCTCGAGCTCGGCCATCGCAGACTGGGAGGCCAGCCAGTGGGTGGACGCCGCCATCCCGAAGGAGCCGCGCAGGGTCGGCCGCACCAGGGCCACGTCTAGGGCCGGACCAGCTCGATCCGGGGCTCCCTCGTGGCCGGGTCGGGGCGGGGCTCGTAGTCCGGCGTCGCGGCGTACGGCGCCCAGGCGAGGAGCTCCGTGAGCCGGGTCTGGAGGACGGGCAGCACGTCGGGGACGCCGAGCGCACGCCCCGTCTCGAGGCTGAGCGTGGTGACGCCGGCGTCGGCGATGCCGCAGGGGACGAACCGGTCGTACCACCCCAGGTCGACGTCGCAGTTGAGGGCGATGCCGTGCATGGTCACGCCCTGGGCGACCCGCAGCCCGATCGCGCCGACCTTGCGCTCCGGGCGCAGCTCGTCGGCGCGGAGCCAGACGCCGCTGCGGCCCGGGACCCGCGCGGTGGCCACGCCGAAGTCGGCGCAGGTCGCGATCATGGCCTCCTCGAGGCGGCGGACGAAGTCGACGACGAGCACGTGCCCGGGCAGCCGGACGATCGGGTAGGCCACGATCTGGCCGGGGCCGTGGAAGGTGATCTTGCCGCCGCGGTCCACCTCGATGACCGGCGCGCCTCCGCTGTCGGCCGGGCGCTCGTGCGGCTCGGTGCGCTTGCCGGCGGTGTACGTCGGCGGGTGCTCGAGCAGCAGCACCGTGTCGGGCCGCGCGCCGGCGACGACCTCGGCGTGGATCCGGCGCTGCAGCTCCCAGGCGGCCAGGTAGTCCA
Source organism: Nocardioidaceae bacterium (assembly GCA_033854925.1). GTDB lineage: Bacteria > Actinomycetota > Actinomycetes > Propionibacteriales > Nocardioidaceae > Nocardioides. The sequence continues at coordinate 3,646 of JAWWPK010000070.1, forward strand.
CGGCTTGGGCGCCGATGCCGGCGACCTCGAAGATCGGTGCTGCCACGTTTACGACCCTACCTGCGGTTGGTAGGTGAGGAGTCATGAGCATCTTCTCGGGAATCAGTGTCCGCACCCTCCTCGCCGGCGCCGGGCTCGCCCTGGCCGGGACCCTCGCCGTGGCCCCGGCCGCGAGCGCGGTCAGCCAGGCCAGCGCCGAGTCGCAGTTCCGCGCCGCAGGCGTGGGCTGGACGTCGTCCGGCGGCTGCACGACCCGGAGCAACCCCACCTGCACGTCGTTCGAGGGCATCCGCCAAGCCACCATCGACGGCGGCATCACCCTCAAGCGGGCCTCGGGCTGCGCGCTGACCATCACCGGCGGCACCGAGGTGGGCCACGCGTCCGGCACCTACAGCCACTACAACGGCTACAAGCTCGATTTCTCCCGCACCACCTGCCTGACCGGGTGGATCCACGGCACGTACACCTACATCGGCCTGCGCAGCGACGGGGCGCCGATGTATCGAGCGGCCTCGGGCAACATCTACGCCGACGAGGGCAGCCACTGGGACGTCACCTTCTACACCTGCGGTTGCTAGAGGTTCTTTCCTAGGAACGCCAGCTGGGCAGGCAGCATCCGGCGCCAGTAGCCGGGGGTGTGCCCGCCCGGCTCGAACGTTCTGGTGACGGGCGCCTGGTCCGCGAAGCCCGCGACGTAGTCCTGGACGTCGCGATAGAACGGGTCTCCCGTCCCGACGTCGACCCGGGTCGGGATCTCGCCGAGGTCTGCCTGGTCGTGGAAGACCGAGTACTCGTCGTACTCGGCGGCGTCGACGAAGCCGGCGCTCGACGCGTCTCCGGCATCGCTCCAGAGCGCCGGGCTGCTGGCGACGACCGCGGTCGTCAGGCTGCCGCGGATCCCGGCCAGGCGGAGCGCGCCGTACCCGCCCATCGACCAGCCCAGGAACGCGTTGGTGCTCGTGTCGTAGCCCGCCTGCCCGAGGATCGGCAGCAGCTCGTCGGTCACCATGGCGCCGGCGTCGTCGCCCTCGTGCGGGTGCCAGTAGCCCCGGCCGCCGTCGGGAGCCGCGATGGCGAACGGTCGACCGCCGTCCTGGACGTGCTGGGCGAGGAAGCGGTCCAGCCCGAGCCGCGGACCGGTGAGGGTGGCGTGGTCGGCGCCCAGCCAGTGCAGCGCGACCACGACGGGGAGCGCCGTCTGGTCGCTGCCGGGCGGCTGGATCAGCGACCAGGCGACGTCGACACCGCCGCGGGCGGCGCTGGTGAAGCTGTCCTCGAGCACCGCGCCGGGCTCGACGTCCGGGATAACGCCGTCCTTGCCGTTGAGGCCCAGATGCGCCTGGAGGAACGGTCGGCCGGGCAGCACGCCCTGCTCGATGCCCGCACCCACGCCGACCAGCCCGGCGGCCGCTGCGCCGGCACCGCCGAGGAGCACGGCGCGTCGGGTCGGCATGCTCGTCAGTCTGCCTGTGGATGAGCCCAGCGGAACGCCGGCCCGGCGGGGTAGACCTGTCGTCATGTCTCGGAAGACGCTCCAGCTCGCACTCCTGGTTGCCGCCTTCGTGTTGTCCGCAACCCAGGCAGTTGCGTGCCCCGCGCTCATCGAGCCTGTCGAGACCCCCGCAGCGAGCGCGCCCGCCGGGCCACCGCCCGTCGAGCTGCTCCGAGCGTGGGACGCCCAACGCGCCGAGGCCTGGGCTCTGGGCAAACCGCGCCTGCTCCGGGCGCTCTACACACCTCGCTCGGTGGCGGGCCGCCACGACCGGGCGATGCTCCGCGCCTGGGCGGCGCGCGGGCTGGTCGCGCGTG
>JAWWPK010000071.1:0-3239 GCA_033854925.1 Nocardioidaceae bacterium
ACTATTCCCGAGGCCACGCAGACCCCGGACGACTGGAACGACGACCACGGCGGCTCCAGCGGATCCGGCAGCGGCAGCGACGACAGCTCGGGCCACGGTGACTCCAGCGGGTCTGGCAGCGGCAGCGACGACAGCTCGGGCTCCGGGTCGAGCCACAGCGGATCCGGGTCCTCCGGTTCTTCCGGATCCGGCTCGGGCCACGACTCCTCGGGCTCCTCGGACTCCTCGGACTCCTCGGGAGGGAGCGGCAGCAGCGGTGGCGGTCACGGCTGACCAGGAGCACGCGAGCGGCGCCCGGCTGGAGCGGTCGGGCGTTTCCGTACGCATCCGCATCACCGCGACGGTCGCGCTGCTCACTCTCCTTGCACTCACCGGCGCCGGGCTGATCGTCTACGTCGTCGAAGCCCGGCGCATCGACACCGCGATCAACACCCGCGTCGACCAGCAGTTCCAGCAGTTCGAGACGTTCCAGGTCAAGGACGTCAACCCCGGCACGGGCAAGCCGTACGTCAACGTGGGCTCGCTGCTAGACGCGTTCGTCGAACGGCAGGTGCCGGATGACGACGAGGCCCTGGTCTCCTGGTACGACGGAGCACCGCAGCTCGTCTCGCCGCACGGCTACACCGGCGACAAGACCACCTTCGAGAAGGCAGCCAGCACGATCGTCGCGAGCAACGGAACCATCACGGTCCCGGATGCGAAGGACGAGCTGGTCCTGAACGCGCAGACAGTCCAGCTGGGCGACCAGACGGGCGCACTGATCGTGGTGACCTACTACGGCGACGCCCGCTCCGGGCTCAGGGACACCATCCGGACCTACATCGTGGTGGCACTGCTCTCGCTGCTGGTGATCACCGCGTTCGCGGCTGCGCAGTCCGGCCGGCTGCTCGCGCCGCTGCGGGCGCTGCGTGAGACCGCCGAGGAGATCAACGACTCCGACCTGTCCCGGCGACTGCCCGAGTCCGGCAACGACGACATCACCGCGCTGACGCGCACCTTCAACCGGATGCTGGACCGGCTCGAGGCGGCGTTCGTCGGGCAACGGCGGTTCCTCGACGACGCCGGCCACGAGCTCAAGACCCCCCTCACCGTGCTGCGCGGGCACCTCGAGCTTCTCGACGTCGGCAGCCCGGCGGAGATCGCCGAGACCCGGGAGCTGCTGCTGGACGAGATCGACCGGATGTCCCGGCTGGTCGGCGAGCTGATCCTGCTGGCCAAGAGCGACCGTCCCGACTTCGTGACGCCGCGCCCGGTGGACCTCACCGGGCTCACCGTCGAGACCCTGGCCAAGGCACGCGGTCTGGGCGACCGGGCCTGGACGCTCGACGAGACCGCCAGTGTCACCGTCCCGCTCGACGAGCAACGGCTCACCCAGGCGCTGCTCCAGCTCTGCGACAACGCCGTCAAGCACACCGGTCCGGGCGACGTGGTCGCCCTCGGGTCGGCGTACGACGGCGCCACCGCGCTGGTCTGGGTCCGGGACACCGGCTCCGGAGTCGCGCCGGAGCACCGCGAGCAGATCTTCGAGCGGTTCGGTCGCAGCGCCGTGTCCGACCACGACGAGGGGTTCGGACTGGGCCTTTCCATCGTCCGCGCCATCGCCCGCGCCCACGGCGGTACCCTCACCCTGGAGGATGAAGAGCCACACGGGGCCCGCTTCGTGATCACCTTGCCCATCCCCACCGTTGAACCAACCGACCCCGGTGAGCGTAGAGAAAACGAGACCGAGGACGAGGAGTTCAGTTTGTGGCCCGCATCCTGATCGTCGAGGACGAGGCGCGCATCGCGTCCTTCGTCTCGAAGGGGCTTGCGGCCGACGGCCACCGAACCACCGCGGTGGCCGACGGACGTGTGGGGCTGGACCACGCCCTCAGCGGTGACTTCGACCTGATGGTGCTCGACATCGGTCTGCCCGGCATGGACGGCTTCGAGGTGCTCGACCAGCTCCGCTCGCAGGGCTCGAAGCTGCCCGTCATCGTCCTCACCGCCCGCGACTCGGTCACCGACACTGTCTCCGCGCTCGAGGGCGGAGCCGACGACTACATGCCCAAGCCGTTCCGCTTCGCCGAGCTGCTCGCCCGGATCCGGCTGCGGCTCCGCGCCACCCCCGAGGGCGGCCCCTCCCGCGACGAGGTCCTCGTGGCCGGCGGCGTACGCCTCGACGTGCGCACCCGCCGCGCCACCGTCGGCGAACGCGAGCTCGAGCTCTCCGCCCGTGAGTTCTCCCTCGCCGAGACCCTGATGGTGAACGCCGGCCAGGTGCTGTCCCGCGAGCAGCTCCTCGACCAGGTCTGGGGCTTCGACTTCGACCCGGGCTCCAACGTCGTGGACGTCTACGTCGGCTACCTGCGCAAGAAGTTCGGTGCCACGTCCATCGCCACCGTGCGGGGCATGGGCTACCGGTTCAACAACTGAACCTTTTCGGGACCCCGACCTGGGTCGCGTACGTCGGCAACCCGACAGCCGAGTGTCTGGCCCTCGCCGGGGCTGTCGGGTCGCCGGCAGGCTGGCTGCGGTCCCGCGCTTGTTGCGACGGCGCAGCGCTGGAACTCGCCCACCGCTGGTCGAGCCTGTCGAGACCCCCGCAGCCGACGCTGGGAGCCGTCAACCGTCCACTTCCCGTGCACAGTGCAAGCGCCGGAACCCCTTGTCCACAAGGCTTTCCGGCCCCCAGTTGGTGTCGGTGGCCGATGCTTGGATTGTCCCATGTCAGCGATCGCGAACCACCCACACCGGGTGACCTCCGCCGTCGCTGACGCACGCGATCAGCTGGCCACGGTGACCGAGGTTCCGCTGTGGTCCATGGATCCCACCGAGACCACCGCCACCATGACCAGCTCGCCGCCCTGGCCGCCCTGGCCGCCCAGGTCGCCGAGGTCCAGGCCCGCGTCCTCAAGCACGCCGAGGACCTCGACGTCCCCGGCGCCACCGGCGCGGCCTCGACCGCGACCTGGCACGCCCACCGCACCCGCACCACCCGGCCCGCCGCGCACCGGGCGATGCGGCTCGCCACCGCCCTGGAGACCCACGACCTGACCCGGGCAGCGCTGGCCGAAGGCCGGGTCCACCTCGAGCAGGCCGAAGCCATCCTGCACGCCCTGGCCGAGCTGCCCGCAGACCTGGACCCCGCACTGGTGGCCCGGGCCGAGACGTATCTGCTGGCCGACGCCGCCCACCACGACGCCAAGGGCCTGAAGATCCTGGGCCGCCGGATCCTGGAGACCATCGACCCCGACGCC
>JAWWPK010000072.1:0-9211 GCA_033854925.1 Nocardioidaceae bacterium
GCGGCGCGTCGCGCCGTCACCGTGCTGCTGGGCGTCGAGGTCGCCCAGGGCACGGTCGGTTTCGTGCAGTACTTCACCGACCTCCCCGTCGTCCTGGTCGGCTTCCACATGCTCGGCGCCGCGGTCATCTCGGCCTGCGTCACCTGGGTGCTGCTGCGCGTACGCCGCCCGGTGGCGGCCGTCTCCTAGTGTCCCGTCAGGGACACTAACCTGCGGGCATGGCCACCCTCGTCCTCACGATCCTCGGCGACGACCGACCCGGGCTCGTGTCCGCCGTGTCGGCACCGATCAGTGCCCACGGGGCGAGCTGGGAGCGCAGCGAGATGTCGCGGCTGGCCGGCAAGTTCGCCGGGATCGTCGTGGTGTCCGTTCCGCCCGACCGGCTGGACGCGCTCGTCGCCGAGCTCACCGCGCTCGAGAGCAAGGGACTCCAGGTACTCGTCGAACGGACCGACGAGCCGGTCCCGGTCGGCTCCCAGCGTCTCCACCTCGACCTGCTCGGCGCCGACCGCCCCGGCATCGTGGCCGAGATCTCCGCCGCCCTCGCGGACGCGCACGTCAGCATCGAGGAGCTCAGCACCGACGTCCGCGACGCCCCCATGGCCGGCGGCACCCTGTTCGAGGCGCGGGCCGTGCTCAACGCTCCGCCCGACAGCGACACGGACGCGCTCCGAGCGGTGCTCGAGGCACTCGCCGACGAGCTGATGGTGGAGATCCGGCTCTCCGACTGAAGGGTTCGGGTTGGGTGCGGCAACCCGACAGCTGAGGGTATGCCGACGAAAACGGGGTACCGGTACCTGCACCTGAGGCGGCACGGCCTTTCGCCGGTGCCACCTCACCAACCGGAGGGAGCATCACCATGCTGTGGACCATTCTCATCGTCCTCGCCATCATCGCGCTCGCGCTGTTCATCCTCGGCGCGCTGCGCGGCCGCCGGGGTCTCTGACCCAGTCAGACGAGCGAGGCGTAGATCTGCTCGAAGTCCGCGGCGACGCGGCTCTGCAGGTAGCGCTTGACCTCGACCCGGGCCTGGGCGGCCAGCCGCTCGGCCCGGGCCGGGTCGGCGACGATCTGGGTGATGGCGGCGGCGGTGGCGGCCACGTCGCCCGGGGGTACGACGAGGGCGGACTCGTCGTCCGCGACCATGTCCGCGATGCCGCCCATGGGCGTGGTCACGAGAGGCGCGCCCAGCGCCATCGCCTCGAGGACGGTGGTCGGGCAGGGGTCCGGCCACTTCGAGGGCAGCACCGCGGCGCGGGCGTGCGCGAACCCGGAGACGACCCGATCGTGGTCCCACCGGTCCTCGGCCCGGGCGCCCACTGGCAGCGACGACAGATCCATGGCTGAGCGTCCGACCATGAGCAGCTCGGGCCGGGTGCCGGGATCGAGGGTCGCGTACGCCGCGAGCAGCGTGTCGACCCCTTTCTGGTCCGAGAGGTCGCCGGCGAAGAACAGGTAGTCGCCGGTGGGCAGCGCCGGGTCGCGCGGGACCGACGACAGCGAGAGCAGCGAGTCCGGCACGAAGTTCGGGACCACCTGCCAGCGGACGCCCTGCTCGGACAGCTGGTTGGCCTCGCCGACGAACGTCGACACCGGGGCGAACACGTCGACGACCCGGTTCCGGATCGGCCGGCCGGACCGGACCATCGACTGGATCACCGGGCCGCGACCGGCGCCGTACCAGTCCGTGGTGCAGGTGAAGCACTTGCGCAGCCCCGGGCCCGAGCACGGGGCGTCCTCGAACATCAGCCGCTTCGTCGGGCAGACGTGGCTGTAGTCGTGCAGGGAGTAGACCAGCGGCAGCCGCCGGGCGGCGGACAGCGGCAGGTAGGAGTTGATGATCCAGTTGTGCGCGTGCACCACGTCCGGGCGCACCGAGGCCACCAGCCGCGAGAGCGCGCGGGAGACGTAGGGGTCCGGGATCGGCAGCGCCAGCGGCCGGTCTGCGGTCGGGTACAGCGCGGGCACCTTCACGCCGACGTTCCGCAGCGCGTGCACGGTCACGCCTGGATCGACGACGGGCGGCCGGCCGACGTCGAGGCAGGCGACGTGGACCTCGTGCCCCCGCGACGCCAGCTCGAGGGACAGGTTGCGGACGTGCCGCTCCTCCCCACCGATCACCGGTGGGTAGAACTGCGCGAGCATCAGGACCTTCACGAGTCGACGGGCGGGTCCAGCGACTCGAGCGCCCGGTCCCGCCGGTGCGCCGCGACCTTCGCGACCCGGGCCCGGTGGCCCATCCGCCCCCGCAGGTAGCCGAAGCCGGTCAGCCAAAGGCACGTCACGATGCCGGCGGCACCGCGGAAGCCGGAGACGTGTCCGCGGAGGCCGCGGCCCAGCTCGCGCAGGAAGCCTCGGCTGAGCACCCGCTTCACGTAGTCGGTCTCGACCGAGATCGCGTCCTCCGCGCCGACCAGCGCGCCGATCGCCGCCTTCGAGACGCCCTCGGCGTTGGACCGGGTGCGCAGGTAGGACCACGTCGTCCGGACCGGGGTGACCCGGTGGTGGACCAGCGCGCGCGGCTCGAAGACCACCCTGGCGCCGGGCACCTGCTGGGCGATCCGTATGCAGAGCTCGGTCTCCTCGCAGCCGATCGGGATCAGCCCGATCCGGCCGATCTCCTCGTCGAAGGTGCCGACCAGGTCGAACGCCTCGCGCCGCACCGACATGTTGCAGCCCCACAGGTTGCGCACGTCGCTGCGGACCGTGGCCTGCCCCTGGTAGGTGCAGCCGACGATCCAGTCCAGCTCCGGAGGCAGGTGGTCGGGGCGGCGGGACGGCCACACCGGCGACGCCACCCCGCCCACGGCCATCACCGAAGGGGCGTCGTACGCCGAGAGCAGCTGCTCGATCCAGTCCGGCTCCGGCCTCGCGTCGTCGTCGACGAAGGCGATGATCGACCCCTTGGCCTGGGCGATGCCGGTGTTGCGGGCACCCGAGGCGCCGCCGGTGCGCGGGTTCTCGAGGACGCGTACGTCGGGGAACTCGTCGCGGGCGCGGGCCAGCAGCTTGTCGTTGTGGTCCACGACCAGGATCGTCTCCAGCGGCGGCACGGTCTGGTGCGCCAGCGCGTGCATGCCCGTCACGATGTCGTCCCACCGGTCCATCGTGTGGGCGCAGACGACGACGGAGACTTCAGGCGGCGCGGGACCGCTCACCGCGGTTGTCCCGCCGGTCGCGGGCCTTGGCGGGCGTTCCTGCGCGGAACTTCGGGCAGGTGCACAGGGCGCAGTCGGTGCCGCGCCGGTAGTGCTCGTGCGCGTTGGCCGCGTGGCCGCACGTGCAGCCCTTGGGCCCCGACCCCCGAGAGGGCAGGTGGAGCAAGCGCCCTATCTGCACCCGGCACCTCCGATCCGCCGTCCACACTGATCGTCCCGAGGTTGATCAGGCCGAGTCTGTCAGCGCAACCGCTGCCGTGGGGATCGTTTCGGAGATTTCCTCCTGTGAACTGCGGTTTCACCCGCCGGCACCCGCCTCAGCGGCCTTCTTGGCCCACGCGGCCAGCGCCTCGTAGGTCTGGTTGGGCCGGTACTGCTTGTCCACCAGGGTGTACTCCTGCGGGTCCCACGGCGTCGGGTGCAGGGCGTACCAGGAGAAGACGGGCACGTACGGCACACAGGTGGTCTGCTTGAGCGCCTGCGTGAGGTACTGCGCCCGGAGCTGGTCGGGCACCGCCTTGCGGCCCTGGCCCGCCCGGGTGCTGTAGCCGAACTGCGTGATGTAGACCGGCAGCTCCTTGTCGCCGTGCTTGGCCATCACGTCGTGCAGGCCCATGAAGCCGGTGAAGTTCTCGTCGTAGAGCCCGAACGGTTCGCGGTCGTAGCGCTTCGCGGGGTCTACCGAGTCGGGCGCGTGGTCCCCGCTGAACGGGTGCGCGCCGACCATGTCGAACGGGCTCGCCTTGAGGCCGAGCTGCCCGAAGGCCTTGTAGACCTTGTCGAGGTAGCCGATGTCGTTGCTGGCGAGGCCACCGCTGACCACCTGGGTGGTCGGCGAGACGGTGTGCACGGCCGTGTAGGTCACGTTGAGCAGCCGGGCGAACTCCATCGGGTCGGGTCCGGTCGGCCACCACTTGGCCTCGTTGGGCTCGTTCCAGACCTCGAGGTAGTCGATCTTGCCGTTGACGTGCTGCATCAGCTTGGTGACCAGGCCGGCCCAGACCTTCAGCTCGGCCTCGGACCGCGGCGGCTGCCGGCTGTCCTGCGGGTCGTCGAGTCCCCAGCGGGGCATGCCGACCACCTGGAGCCGGACCTGCAGCCCGGCGGAGCGGGCGGCGCCGATGGTGCGGTCGACGTAGCCGAACCGGATCGCCCGCTTCGGGAACGGCTGCATGGTCTTGAACGACGTGGTCGTGGAGATGACCTGCGCGCCGGCGTCCTTGGCTAGGGCGACCAGCTGGCGGACGTCGTCGAAGGAGCGCATCGGGTGCGCCGGGTCTCCGGTGGCGGACTGCACGTTGAGGTCGATCTTGGGGCCGCCGTAGGAGGCACTCGGCTCACAGGTCGGCACCGGTGCGCCCGGCTCGGGCTGCCCGTTCGCCGTGGAGCCGCTGGAACCCGGCTCGTCACGGGTGGCGCTCCAGACACCGGCGCCGCCGATGGCCAGGACCAGGGCAGCGCCGATCGCGACCTGCGCCGCCGCTCGGCCGACCTCGGAGCGACGACGCGCGGGCAGCGGCCAGCGCCAGCGCAGGCCACCGAAGGCCTGGCGCAGCCATGGAACGCCCAGCGTCATCTCCACCCCCATTGCGATCAGCCACCCGATGCAGAGGCCACGGGCACCGCCGATGATCCCACCTGTCATGGCGCCGGCGATCTCCATGACGAGCGCGATGCCGGCCAGCCGGGTTGCGAGCGCGAACTGCCGCTGCGACCTCCACAGGGTCACCAGATGGTCCTTGAGCACCATCCAGAGCCCTGCAGGCACCAGCAACGCCAGGATCGCCCAGGAGTGACGCGAGTAGTTGCCACCGAAGATGAGCAGCACCGGCTCGCCGAGCACCCACGCGCCCACGCAGAGCAGGGCGCTCAGTGAGAGCGCCGCGGGAATCGTCCGCTCCATGCTCCTGCGGAACGCCTCCTCGGTGACGTTCGCGCCGTGCGCGAACAGCGCGGTCGCCAGCAGGTACGGCGGCAGGAAGACGAACGTCGCCATCAACCAGGCGATCGCGAACTCCGCGTTCTCCACCGAGCCCAGCGTGAGGGCCGCGACGACGGGGACCATCTGCGAGCCGGCCGCCAGCGCCAGGCTCAGCGCGTGGTTGCGCAGCGCGAGCCCGAGGAAGCCGCGGATGTCGGCCAGCAGCGGGGGGCTGGTCCCGTCCTTGCGCGGCAGCCGGAGCCGCCACATCGCGAACGGGATCGAGGCGAGCAGCGGCAGCACCCAGCAGACCTGGAGCACGTGCGCGTCCGTGAACCCCAGGACGAGCAGCACTGCCGTGATCGGGAAGCGAAGGCCCGAGGCGACCAGGTTTCGCCAGACCTGCAGCCGAGACCGCTTCACACCGAGACAGGCGTCGTCGACCACCAGCGCCCAGGCGAACGCGGCCGTGCCGAGCACGAACGTGACGGCGCCGATCGGGTTGCCGAGCGCCAGCTTGAGGTTGGCCGACAGCAGCGGCGAGAACGCCACGACCGCACCGGCTCCGAGCGCGGACGACACGAACACGACCCACAGCGAGCGCACCACCATCGTGCGCTGCCGGCCGGGTTCCGCCTTGGGCAGCTCGGAGATCAGCATCGTGCTGCAGCCCAGGACGGTCACGATGCCGAGCAGGGTCTGCGCGCTGATCGCCGCCGCCGCGATGCCGACGTCGCGGGCCTCGACCAGCCGGGCGACGATCACCCAGAAGACCAGCCCCAGCGCGGCAGAAAGCACCTGCGCGGTCAGCAGCGACCGGAACGGCGACCAGATCCCGGTCGCCACGGACTCGGCGGTGACGACGTCGTCGCCGTACGGCTCAGCCACTCGTGGTCACCACTAGACAGGCCCCCCGGGCGCGGGCGGGGGCAGCACTGCGTGGTCGAGAAGACCGTGCCAGGCGCCCCAGATCGCGAGGCCGAGGCAGGCCCCCGACAGGAGCACGATCGGGATGCTCCACGCCCAGCTGCTCGTCTGCGGGCGGCCGAGCGGCTCGGGGCGGGAGCTGACCTGGATCAGCGTGTAGAGCAGCACAGAGGCGGCGATCAGCCCGCCCAGCGGGTTGAAGCTCGCCAGCACGCCACCCGCACCGAGGACCATCGCGCCCGGCAGCGTCACCGCCGGCCGCCAGACGTCGCGCGCCCGGAACCGGCGCGGGTCGAGCAGCCGGCCGCGGGCGAGCAACCCGATCAGCAGCAACATGCCGGTGGCGAGCACCTGCCACGGGGTCCACCCGCCCGGGAGGCCGGGCGGGGTGCGGTGCACGAACGTCTGCTTGGCGTGGCGGAGCGGGCGTACGTCGTAGACCTTGACCGGGCCGTCCAGGATCAGGTCGAAGCCGGGCTGGTCCTCGAACTTCTGGACCTGGTCGCGCTTGATGGTCTGCGCGTCCGGCCCGTAGCCGGTGCTGCCCTCGAAGAAGCCGCCGGACCGCACGGTCTGGCCGACCAGCCTGGTGTCCACGACGATGAAGTCGACGTCGTTGTGGAGGATCAGCCGCAGCACCTCCTCGTCGACCGAGTGCGCGATGAACAGCGGCGTCATGCTGTCGTAGCCGCCGGGCTGGGTGATCGTCGTGATCGGGCCGAAGTTGGGCAGCAGCCTGATGAAGGTGGAGTCGGCAGCGACCAGGGAGCCCTCCGGCAGGTAGGTGCCCGCCCACTGGGCGACGGCCACCGACTCGGAGTCGATCGAGCGCTGCTCGGCGCCGGCGAGGTAGGGGCCGGGCACGCGCTGCCAGTCCGGTCCGCTGCCGATCAGGGTGCCGCCCAGGATCAGCATCACCAGGACGGGCACCACCAGCGCCGCGTAGCTCTGGATCCGGGGCGCCAGCCAGGCCGCGACGACGAGCGCCATCGCCATCGTGACGAACGTCGAGGCGCGGTCGGCGACCTCGGCGGCGGACGGGGCGAACCGGGCGAGCTGCAGCGCGGGGTAGATGACCGCGATCACGAGCGGCACGTAGCGCGCCCGGGTCGGGCCGAGGCTGCCGCGCCGCCAGGCCCGCCACCCCGCGGGGACGAGCATCGCCATCCAGATCAGGATCGACCCCGCCATCACCGCCAGCTCCCACGTCGGCGTGGGAGTGCCCGCGGTCCCCTTGCCGACCTCGCGGGCGCCGGTGCCGTCCAAGGCGGTGAGCAGCTGGTTGGTGGCGACATCGAAGATCGGGCCGAGGTAGCTGATCAGCAGCGGCGCGATGATGGCGGTCCAGGCCAGCACCACCACCGTGGCGAGCTCGGCCGTGATCAGGGTGAGCTTCGCCCGGCGTTCCTCGCCGCCGCGCCAGAAGAACAGCGCGAGCAGCCAGATCAGGACCAGCGTCAGCCAGCTGGTGATGTGGTGGGTGATGGCCAGGCCGCCGAGACACACCTGCACCGCGACGAGCAGCCGCCAGGGCCGCTCCTCCTCGGAGTCGAAGGCGCGCACCAGCAGGTAGAGCGCGGCCATCAGCATCGCGATCGCGACCGTCTGGTAGCTGTACTGGGAGTTGAAGAAGTAGAACTGCGCGCTGCCGGCGTAGAGCAGCACGGTGGCCGCGCCGACCTGGGTGGAGCGGCCGATCCGGCTGGCCAGCAGGAACAGGGCGAGGATGAACGTCGACCGCGCGGTCACCACGACCAGCACCTGGCAGACGATCAGCGGAAGTCCGGTCAGCCAGTGCACCCCCGCGGTGGCGAACTCCAGCCCGGGGTAGTGCGGGGAGACCGGCAGGGTGCTGTTCGGGATGAAGAACGAGTGCTGGTCGACCATGTCGACGAGCGTCGTGACGTGCAGCGTCTCGTCGAACCGGGTGGACATGATCGGGTCGGTGAGGAACCACGAGGCGTACATGATCAGCCCGAAAGCCAGCGCGGCGCCGAGACGCTGGTGGCCGGTGCGGCTCGGGGCCAGCAACAGCCACGCGAACGGCACCACGATGCCGACGAAGCCGATGTACCAGAGCCCGATCGCCGTCGCCTCGTCGCCGTGCCAGCCCCAGGCGTAGCCGATGACCTGGATCAGCAGCCCCGTCAGGGACAGCAACGTGGCCGCAGCCTCGAGTCGGCGATCGCTCGGCACCGCGTCCGCGGGCACGGCAACGCGCGCGTCGACTGCGGTGGCCATGCCTGTCTCCACCTACTCAGCGAGTGATGATCGAGTCATAAGTATCGACCACACCAGCCACACACGTCTCCCAGGTGGGCAAACCCGCCGGGTCGGGGAGCAGGGGGTCGTCGAGCTGCCGCTCGATGGCGCGCGCGGTCTCCTCCGCGCTGGCGTGCTGGTCCACGCCGACGGCCCAGCCGAGGTCCGCGAGCTCGGTGAGCCCCGACGTACGGCTGACCACGGCCGGGCGCCCGGCCGTGAGCGCCTCCATGACGGCCACCGGGTGCGCCTCGTAGTCGCTGAGCAGCGTCATCACCCCGGCCCTGGCGAGGCACTCCCCCATGAGCGCGCGGTCCACCGGCGGGATGAACCGGATGCTGACCCGGTCCGCCACGCCCAGCTCCTTCGCCAGCGCGAGCAGCTCGGCCTCGAAGGGCCCGGTGCCGAGGACCTCCACCCGGGCCTCCGGGCGGGTCTTGAGCAGGTAGGGCAGCGCCTCGATCGCCTTGTGGTGGCCCTTGTAGCGCTCGATCCGGCCCACGCTCACCACCAGCCCGGGCTCGGGCGTGACCGCCGGACGGACCGGGGGCAGCGAGCCGCCGTTGCGGATCACGGTGATCGCGCCCTCGGGCAGCCCCATGATCTCCTCGAACCGGCGGGCCTCGTAGACCGAGACGCCGATGAGCGTGTGGGCGCGGCGCAGCAGCGGCGACAGGATCCGGAACTGCGTCTTCCGGGCCTTCTCGCGGAACGCGCTGCTGTTGCCGCCGGTGTGGAAGGTGAGGAGGAACGGCGTACGGCGCAGGATGGCGGCGAGCATCGCCAGCGGCGGCACCAGGGTGTGAATGCCCTGGACGTGCACCAAGTCGTACTTCGTGCGCAGCGCGGCCCAGAACAGGCCGGGGCTGAAGTACCAGTCGCGGCCGGCCGGGTAGGCCCGGAACCGGCGGACCGTGTAGCCGTCGATCCGCTCGCGCCTGGG
>JAWWPK010000073.1:0-2879 GCA_033854925.1 Nocardioidaceae bacterium
GACGCTCGGCGCCCAGCGTCGAGTCGTTGCCGTGGCCGGGGTAGAACCAGGTGTCGTCGGGAAGCCGGTCGAAGACCTTGGTGGACACCTCGTCGACCAGCTGCTCGAAGGCGGCCTTGTCCCCGAACGTGTTGCCCACCCCGCCCGGAAAAAGCGAGTCGCCGGTGAAGAGGTGCGGGTGCCCGCCTTCCGAAGCGGAGTCGTCGTAGAGCAGCGCGATCGAGCCGGGCGTGTGGCCGGCGAGAGCGATCACCTCGAGGGTGCAGTCGCCCACGGGGACCGTGTCGCCCTGGACGACCTCGATGGCGATCGGGACGCCTGTCTGCTCGGTGATCGCGGCGGCGTCGGGTACGCCGGCGACCGTGCCGGCCGAGGTGGCGCCGACGACGTCGGCCAGGGCGCGGTGGTGGTCCCAGTGCTGGTGGGTGGTGAGCACGTGGGTCAGCCCGGCGTCGCCGATGAGGGGGAGCAGCGTCGCCGAGGCGTCGGCCGCGTCGATCAGGACCTGCTCGCCGGTGTGCTTGCAGGTCAGCAGGTAGCAGTTGTTGGACATCTTCTCGTCGACCGCCACCTTGGTGATGGTCAGCGAGTCGAGCTCGCGCACGTCCGGCGCACCGCCGGGGGAGACCGCTCCCGTGTAGGTCACCACGCCTCGATCCTCGGCACCCGGCCGTCGTCGCTGGTCAGCCCGTCGCCGGTCCCCCGGCCCGTCGTCCACCATGCCAGAGCGCTACCGGGGCCGGAGACCGTGGGACCACCCGAGCCGAAGGTCCAGGTCCGGCCGAGGTCGGTGGCCTCCGCGGTGAACCCTGCGGGACCGGCGTACGACGCCGAGCGCCAGTCGAGCAGCAGCCCGACGAAGTCGTCCGACCAGTCTGCGGCGGTGTAGTCGAGCGCCAGGTCGGCATGGTGGATCTCCACCTCGCGCACCCGCATCGCGCCGACGTCGCTCGCCGGGAACTGGCGCCCGCCCGGCGTCCGCTCGACGACGATGCCCGCCAGGTTGTCGGCGAGCTCCTCGACCCACTCGCCGATCACCGTTGTCGAGCCCAGGAACCGGTCTCGCAGCGCGGTCGGCGACGCCGTCGAGAGCGCCGCGATGTCCCGGTCGCGGATGTCGTCGGAGGCGTACATCGGCACTGCCCGCCCCTCGTGCACCCCCTCGAGCGCACCGGAGAGGACCTCGGCGTTCAGCGTCAGGTGCGCCACCACGTGGGAGCGGGTCCAGCCCGGCAGCAGGCTCGGCTGCCGCCACTGGTCGTCGGTCATCGCGTCGACGGACCGGACGAGTCGCCGAGTGCTGGAGTCGAGCAGCTCCAGGAGCTGGGGGTCGGACATGTGTTCATCCTGCACAACCGCGCCGTCGTACGGAACGTCCGACGGCCGTGACGCGCTGGTAACCGGACTGTCGGCGGCCCGTGAGAGGCTTCGAACTGAGCAAGATCGGCGGCGCGGCGGCTTGCTCGCGGGCAGTAGTCTTGCGAACGTTTGTTCGAACCGACACGACCAGAGATCGAGGATTCGCAGGTGCAGGAGAAGCTCATCATTCGGGGCGCCCGGGAGCACAACCTCAAGGACATCTCCCTCGACCTGCCCCGTGACTCCCTCATCGTCTTCACCGGGCTGTCCGGCTCCGGCAAGTCCAGCCTGGCCTTCGACACGATCTTCGCCGAGGGCCAGCGGCGCTACGTCGAGTCGCTCTCGGCCTACGCCCGCCAGTTCCTGGGCCAGATGGACAAGCCCGACGTCGACTTCATCGAGGGGCTGAGCCCCGCGGTCTCGATCGACCAGAAGTCCACCTCCAAGAACCCCCGCTCGACCGTGGGCACCATCACCGAGGTCTACGACTACCTGCGCCTCCTCTACGCCCGCGCCGGGCGCCCGCACTGTCCGATCTGCCACAGCCCGATCGAGCGACAGACGCCACAACAGATCGTCGACCGGATGATGTCCCTCGACGAGGGCACCCGCTTCCAGGTGCTGGCGCCGGTCATCCGGGGCCGCAAGGGCGAATACATCGAGCTCTTCCGCCAGCTGCAGACCCAGGGCTTCTCGCGGGCGAGGGTCAACGGCGAGATCCACCAGCTGGAGGACCCGCCCAAGCTGGACAAGCAGAAGAAGCACACCATCGAGGTGGTCGTCGACCGGCTCGCGGTCAAGGCGTCGAGCAAGCGGCGCCTGACCGACTCGGTCGAGACCGCGCTCAACCTCGCCGCCGGCCTGGTCACCTTCGACCTCGTGGACCTGCCGGCGAAGGACCCGGGCCGCGAGCTGAAGTTCAGCGAGAAGATGGCCTGCCCCAACGACCACCCGATCGACACCGACGAGCTCGAGCCGCGGTCGTTCTCCTTCAACAGCCCGTTCGGGGCCTGCCCGGAGTGCTCCGGCCTCGGCACCCGCATGGAGGTCGACCCCGAGCTGGTCGTCCCCGACGCGCAGGCGACCCTGGGTGAGGGCGCGATCCAGCCCTGGAGCCAGGCCCACGTCGCCGACTACTTCCTGCGGCTGATGGGCGCGCTGGGAGACGAGCTCGGCTTCGACCTCAACACGCCGTGGGAGGATCTCCCGGCCACGGCGCAGGAGTCGCTCCTCGACGGCCACCTGACGAAGGTGCACGTGGTGACGCGCAACCGCTACGGCCGTGAGCGCGCCTACTGGGCGGAGTTCGAGGGCGTCCGCACCTACATCGAGCGCCGGCACCGTGAGGCCGAGTCCGACACCAGCCGGGAGCGGTTCGAAGGATTCATGCGCGAGGTGCCCTGCCCGGCGTGCCACGGCAGCCGGCTCAAGCCGGTCTCGATGGCGGTGACGCTCGGCGACATGGAGGCCGGCGGCAAGAACATCGCCGACGTGTGCGCGCTGCCGATCAACGAGACCGC
>JAWWPK010000074.1:0-23872 GCA_033854925.1 Nocardioidaceae bacterium
CGGGGTCGCCCTCGACGCGGTCACCCGCGGTCTCTCGGTGCTGGCGGTCGACGCGCACGACCTGGCGTTCGGTACGTCGCGGTGGTCGTCGAAGCTCGTGCACGGCGGACTCCGCTACCTCGCGTCCGGACACATCGGCGTCGCCCATGAGAGCGCGGTCGAGCGCGGCATCCTCATGGAGGTCACCGCCCCTCACCTCACGCACGCCATCCCCACGCTGATGCCGTTCAGCTCCAGCGTCCCGACCAACCAGGCGGTCGCGGCGCGGGCGGCGACGTGGGCCGGCGACCTGCTGCGCCGCGGCGCCCGGACCAGCGTGCGGACGCTGCCCCGCCCTCGGCACCTCTCCGGCACCGAAGCCCTGGAGCTCGCGCCGGCGTTGCGACGCCAGGGGCTGCGCGGAGCGATGCTCGGCTGGGACGGCCAGCTCGAGGACGACGCGCGCCTGGTGACGGCGGTCGCCCGCACCGCCGCGACGTACGGCGCCCACGTGCGGACCCGGGCCCGCGTCGTGTCCGCGACTGGCACCTCGGTCCAGCTGCACGACGAGCTGACAGGGGCCGCGCACACCGTCACCGCCCGCACTGTCGTGAACGCCACCGGCGTCTGGGCAGGCGACCTCGTCGACGAGGTACGCCTGCGACCAAGCCGGGGCACCCATCTGATCCTGCGTGGGGAGACGCTCCCCGGCCTGCGGGTCGTGGTCTACGCACCCATCCCCGGCACGTTCAACCGGTTCGTCCTGGTCCTCCCCCAGCCCGACGGCACCATCTACGTCGGACTCACCGACGAGCCGGCCGACGGTCCGGTGCCGGATGTCCCGCAGCCGACCGAGCCCGAGATCGGCTTCCTGCTCGACGTGGTCTCGGCCGCCTTCGAGCACCCCATCCATCGCACCGACGTCGTGGGTGCCTTCGCGGGGCTCCGTCCGCTGCTGGACGTTCCGGGCGAGGGTGAGACGGCCGACATCTCGCGCCGGCACGCCGTGCTCACCAGCCACACCGGTGTCGTGACGATCGTGGGCGGCAAGCTGACGACGTACCGCCGGATGGCCGAGGACGCCGTCGACGCCGCGGTCGCGCACGCCGGGATCGACGCCGGCGCGTGCCGGACCCGCGAGCTGCCGCTGCTCGGCGCGGCCGACCGGGTCACCCTGGCCGGGCTCGAGCTGCCGGCCCGGCTGGTCCGCAAGTACGGCACCGAGGCCGGGCTGGTCCTCGAGACCGCCCGCTCCACGACCGGACTGACCGACGACGAGCTGCTGGCCCCGATCGCGGACGGGATCCCGGTGACGATGGCCGAGCTGGTCTTCGGCGTGACCCACGAGGGCGCCGCCGACGTGGACGACCTGCTCGACCGGCGCACCAGGATCGGCCTGATCCCCGCCGACCGCGCCCTCGCCGTACCCGCCGCCGAGCGGGCGCTGGCCCTGGTGGCAGCCGCCGCCCGCTTGTAACTCCGCACGCCCCACCGATGAGTTCCCGCCCTACCGACTGTCTGTACCGACAGGCAGACTGGCGAGCGGCAGGAGCAACAGCATGACGACGGTGCAGGAGCGACCAGTGACGACCCAGCAGGAGTCCAACCCGACAGCGGAGCTGGACGACTTCCCGACGCTCACCGAGAAGTACCAGCGCGAGCTGCTCGCGCACTGCTACCGGATGAGCGGCTCGGTGCACGAGGCCGAGGACCTCGTCCAGGAGACGTTCCTGCGGGCCTGGAAGGCCTCCGCCAACTTCCAGGGCCGCTCGTCGGTGCGCACCTGGCTCTACCGCATCGCCACCAACGTCTGCCTCACCAACCTGGAGAACAAGCCACGCCGCCCACTGCCTGCCGGGCTCGGCACCCCCGACCAGATGGCCGGCGACGCGCTCGAGGAGAACCACGAGATCGCCTGGCTCGAGCCGGTTCCCGACGCCAGCGTCGTGGTCGCCGAGCGCGACTCGATCCGGCTCGCCTTCGTCGCCGCCCTCCAGCACCTCCCGGCCAGGCAGCGCGCCGTGCTGATCCTGCGCGACGTGCTGCGCTGGTCGGCCGCCGAGGTCGCCGAGGCGCTGGACACGACCGTCGCCGCCGTCAACTCCGCGCTTCAGCGCGCGCACGCCCAGATGACTGAGCGCGGCCTGACCGAGGACACCGTCGACGACGGGCTCGACGCGGGGCAACGGGTGCTGCTCGACCAGTACGTCGACGCGTTCTGGCGCAAGGACATCGACTCGATCGTCCGGCTGCTCAAGGCCGAGGCGACCTGGGAGATGCCGCCGTTCACCAGCTGGTACCTCGGCAACGAGAACATCGGCCGGCTGATCAACACCCAGTGCCCGGGCGGCATCAACGACATGCCGATGATCGAGACCCGCGCCAACGGCCAGCCCGCGTTCGGCCTCTACATGCGCACCAAGGCCGGCGACTTCGAGCCGTTCCACCTGCAGGTCCTCGACATCCAGGACGGCAAGGTGGCGCACGTCGGCGCGTTCTTCGAGCGGTCGCTGTTCACCAGCTTCGGGCTACCGGCCCGGCTGCCGGCCGGCTTCAAGCCCGGCGACCCGATCCCCGACGTCGACGTCGCGCTCGGAGACCACGTTCCCCTCGGACACGAATCGATCGCGGATCCAGGACGGTGACCGCGGCGGTAGGGCCGCGCTCACGGGACAGCGTTTCGCTTGGCGTGCTCAGGGTGCGTGCATCGGCAGGCGCCGAAGCGAAGCCATACCAGGGTCGTCTAGCGAGCGCCGGCAACGCAGCGAGGTGCGTGCCGTGTGTGCGCGAAGCGCACGGTGTCCCGTGAGCGCGGCCCTGGACGGCGCCGTCGAGCTGCTGGATCGGTCCCTCGCCTACACGCGGGTCCTGCTCGCCGACGTACGTCCCGACAACCTGGGCCGCCCCACCCCGTGCGTGGGCTGGACGCTCGGCCACCTGCTCGCGCACATGGAGGACGCCCTCGACGCGTTCACCGAGGCCGCCGCCGGCCGGGTGGAGGTGGAGCGGGTCCCCGAGACGAGCACCAGGGTGGAGGCGCTGCGGGAGAAGGCATGCGCGCTGCTCGGCGCCTGGACGGCGGCCCGTCCGGCCTCGGAGCGAGTCGAGGTCGGTGACCTCGGCTTCGACGCCCCGCTCCTGGTGGCCACCGCCGCCCTCGAGATCACCGTGCACGGGTGGGACGTCGGGCAGGCCACCGGCCGCCGGACCCGGATCCCCGAGGACCTTGCCGAGGGTCTCCTGACGGTCGCCCAGCACGTCATAGACCCGGCCGACCGGGGACCGCGGTTCGCGTGCCCCCGCCCGACCCCGCCCGAGGCGGCGTCCGACGTACGCCTGCTGTCCTGGACCGGGCGTGCGCCGGCTCACATGACTGAACCACTACGGAGCAATAGCGGCGAAGCGACTCCGCGGCGAGGCATGGCTTCCTAACCTGTTCCCATGCCTGGGGTCCCTTCGCTCGTCAGCGCCATCGCGCGTATTCGCGCGGGCGCTCTGAGTGAGGGGCTCGAACAGCTCCTGGCGCTGCACTCGACCCACGGCCCGGATTCCTCCGAGCCGCTGCCGGACGTCGAGCTGGCCACCCTGCTGGGTGCCCTGATCGACTGCCGGTTGGCCCGCGGTGACCTGGCGAACGCGATGACGCTCGGCGAGGAGCTGACCCCTCTGCTCTCCGGCACCGGTCTTGCGGCCGCCCTGGCACACCAGGCCAAGGGGGAGGTCTGCGCCGCTCTCGGGGACGCCGAGTCGGCGGTCGCGCACTTCGTGAAGGCCGGCCATCTCGCGCCGGACGCCGAGACCGACGTGCTGCCGTGGCGGGCCGGTGCCGCGCTCGCGCACCTGCGCAACGGAAACGCCCGCACGGCCGGCGACCTGGCCCGCGAGCACGTCGAGCGGGCCAGTCGGGAAGGCGCGCCGTACGCCATGGCGGGCGGCCTGCGCGCCCTGGCCGCCGTCGACGCCGGACCCGACCGGATCCAGCACCTATTGCGGGCCCGCGCCGTCCTGGCGGGCACCGAGGCGGAGCGGCTCTCGGCCCAGATCGACACCGACCTGGCCGGGCTGCTGCTGCTCAGCAACGCCCCGGACAGGGAGGAGCGGGCGCTGGCGCTGCTCCGTGCGGCCGAGGACCACGCCGGCCGGCAGGAGCTGTGGCCGCTCCAGGGGCGGGTCCGCCGCCTGCTCGACCGGCTCGGCGAGCAGCCGCGCAAGGTGCAGACCGAGGCGATGGCCGCGCTGACCGTCTCCGAGCGCCGGGTCGCCCGGATGGCCGCCGACGGGCTCACCAACCGGCAGATCGCCAACGAGCTGGTGGTGACGGTCAAGGCCGTGGAGTGGCACCTCTCGCACGTCTACCGCAAGCTCGGCATCTCGTCGCGGGTGAACCTGTCCTCGACGCTCGGTGCTTCGGTCTGATCGGGGACGCGCCAGCGGACCCGATCGTCGTTGGTTGAGCAGCGCGCACGGCTGAGCCTGCGAAGCCGTGACCGCGCGTGCCGAAACCTCCGCAGCCTGCGCTGCGACTGGCGCTCCATAGACTCTCGGCCATGCCGGAAGGCCTGCAGCACACCGTACGGCGGATGGTGGGCCGCGACCCCGACGAAGACGGCCGGGCCTCCACGCCTTTGGAGCTCTTCTTCGACCTGACCTTCGTCATCGCCTTCGGCACCGCGGCCGACCAGCTGGCCCACGCACTCGCCGAGGACCACATCGGCGATGGCATCGTCGGCTTCTGCTTCGCAACGTTCGCGGTGTCCTGGGCGTGGATCAACTTCACCTGGTTCGCGTCGGCGTACGACACCGACGACTGGATCTTCCGGGTCACCACGATGGTGCAGATGGTCGGCGTGCTGGTGCTGGCCCTGGGGCTTCCCAAGATGTTCGCCTCGCTCAGCCACGGCGATCACGTCGACAACTCACTGATGGTCGTCGGCTACGTGATCATGCGGGTGCCGATGCTGTTCCAGTGGCTGCGGGCCAGTCGGGAGGACCCGGAGCGCCGCGAGGTCTGCAAGGTGATGGCCGGCACCCTGCTGGTCGCGCAGGTCGGCTGGATCCTGCTGCTGCTGGCGAACCTCACGATCGGCCCGATGTTCCTGGTCGCCGGCCTGCTGGCGCTCCTGGAGTTCTCGGGCCCGGTGGTCGCGGAGACCAGGCTCGTCGGGACGCCGTGGCACGGCCACCACATCGCCGAGCGGTACGGCCTGATGGTGATCATCGCGCTCGGTGAGGGGCTGCTGGGCACGACCACCGCGCTCGGTGCGCTCATCGAGGGCGGGTGGACCACCGAGATCGTGGTGCTCGGGCTGTCCGGGACCGCGCTGACCTTCGGCGTCTGGTGGACCTACTTCGTGATCCCGCACGGCGAGCTGCTGTCCGCGCACCGCGAGCGCTCCTTCGGCTGGAGCTACTGGCACATCCCGATCTTCGGCTCCGTGGTCGCGATCGGCGCCGGTCTGCACGCCGCGGCGTACTACCTCGACGACAGGTCGGCGCTGTCCGCCACCGGCACGGTGCTGGCGCTCGCGTTGCCGCTGGCCGTCTACTTCGGCTGCCTCTTCCTGCTCTATGCCCTGATCACGCGGACCATGGACCCCTTCCACTTCCTGCTGATCGGCTCTTCGGCCGGGATCATGGCGCTCGCCGTCGGGCTGGCGTGGTCGGGGGTGTCGATGGTCTGGTGCCTGACCGTGCTGGCGCTGGTGCCGTGGGTGACGGTCGTGGGCTACGAGACCGTCGGGCACCGCCACAACGCCGCAGTGCTGGCCGGGCTCGAGGAGGAGCAGCCCCTTCCGGGCTGAGCCACGTGGACCGGGTCTGGTACGTCGCCTACGGCTCCAACCTCGGGGCGGACCGGTTCCGGTGCTACCTCGCCGGCGGGCGACCGGACGGCGGGACGCGCACCTACGCGGGCTGCCGCGACCCGTCCGACCCGGCGGGGACCGTCAGTCTCGAGGTGCCCGGTGCCCTCGTCTTCGCCGGCGAGTCCAGCGTCTGGGGAGGCGGCATGGCCTTCTTCGATCCGGACGGCACTGGCTCGGTGGCCTGCCGGGCCCACCTGGTGACGGCCGAGCAGTTCGCGGACGTCGCGGCCCAGGAGATGCGGCGCGAGCCGGGCGGTGAGTTCGCGCAGGCCCTGGCAGCGGTGCTGCCCGAGGTCGGTGAGCTGCACACGATGGGTCCTGGCCGCTACGAGACGGTGGTCCGCCTCGACACCCGCGAAGGCGTTCCACTACTCACGGTCACCAACGGCGACATCGGCGGGCTCACGCTCGCCGCCCCGAGCGCTGCGTACCTTCGGTCCATGGCCGCGGGCTTGCGTGAAGCCCACGACTGGGACGATGCCCGCATCGCCACGTACCTCGCCGCCGCGCCCGGTGCTCGAGAGTCCTGGACCTCGGCCGCGGTTCTCGAGGCGCTGGGAGTGGAAGGAAGCAGCGCATGATCGACCTCGACACCACCTCGAGCACGCCACCGTTCGAGCAGATCCGCTCGCAGGTCGCCGCGCACGTCGAGACCGGCGCGCTGCAGCCCGGCGACCGGCTGCCCACGGTGCGCCGGCTGGCCGAGGACCTGGGAGTGGCCACCAACACGGTGGCCCGCGCCTACCGCGAGCTCGAGCAGTCCGGCGTGATCGAGACCCGCGGCCGGGGCGGCAGCTTCGTCACCGGTGACCAGGTGACCCGGAGGGCGAAGGCCGCGGCGGTGGCCTACCTCGCCGAGACCAAGGCGCTGGGGCTCAGCCCGGCCGAGGCGATGGCCCTGGTCCGGAACCTGGAACAGAACCCGCTGCGCGGCTAGCGAGGCCAAGCCGGCACGACCTCGGCCGGCTCGGTCTTGTCTTCGGTGTCGCGGAGCGGGTGGGCCAGCTCGTCCTGCGGCAGCTTGGCCCACAGCACCGCGACCAGCGCGAAGACGCCCGGCGCCAGACCGGCGATCGCGAACGTCGCGCGGAGGCCGATCGCCTCGGACACCGGACCTGCCAGCGCCATCGAGACCGGCATCAGGCTGACGGAGACGAAGAAGTCCAGCGACGCGACCCGGCCCAGCATGTGCGGGGGCACCCGGCGCTGCAGCAGCGTGCCCCAGATGACCATCGGCGCCGAGAACAGCGCCCCGAGCACGAACGCGGACACGACGAGCTGCCACACCGCGGTGGCGAAGCCGAAGACGAGGAACGGCAGGCAGCCGACCCCCCACATGAGGTTCATCAAGGTCAGGTAGCGCCGTGGCATCTGGAACGACGCCATGGCCAGCGAGCCGACCGCGCCACCGATGCCGAACGCCGCGAGCACCCAGGCGTGGTCGCCGGGCCCGCCGCCGAGCCGGTTCTTGATGAGGAACGGCACCAGCACCTCGAGCGGCCCCATCATCACCAGGATCATCAGCGACGCGAACAGCAGCGTGGCCAGGAGCCACGGCGTCCGGACCATGTAACCGAACCCCTCGCGCATGTCGGCCAGTGCTGACGTGATCGGGTGCTTGCGCTCAGCGGCCGGGTCGAGCTCCCGGCGCACCGGCGTGATCGGGACCGTCGCGAGGGCCAGCGCGCCGAGCAGCGCGCAGGACGCCGCCACTGCCGCCGCCGCGCCGGGCGAGACGGCACCGACGACCGCGCCGGCGACGGCCGGGCCGATCGCCTGGCCGACCGTCGGCCGCACCATGCCCTCGAAGCCGTTGACCGCGAGCAGGTCGGACTCGGGGACCAGCGCCGGCAACCACGCGGAGTAGGCCGGGTAGTAGAACGCCCAGCCCATGCCGGTCACGAACGAGACCGACGCGAGGTGCCACAGCGCCGTGTGGTCGGTGAGCGACAGGGCGGCGACCAGCGCCATGCCGGTCAGCTCGACGCTCGCGACCACGAGCAGGATCAGCTTCTGGGGGATCCGGTCGGCCACCACACCGCCGAGCAGCGCCGGCAACAGCACACCGACCGCGCTGGCGGTGGACACCAAGGAGAGCTGGGCCGGGCCGCCGTCGATCCGGATCACCTCCCAGACCAGGGCGACGACCCAGACACCGGAGGCGAAGGTCGAGAGCGTGAGCGCGACCGCCAGCCGCCGGTAGGCGGCGTGCCGGAACGGCGTCAGGGCGCGCGGCAGCTGCCGCCCGGCCAACTGCTCGCTCATGCCGATCTCCTGCCCGCGAACCTGTCCCGAGTCTGCCCGTGTGGACCGACATCCTCGACCGAATTCATCGGCGCCCCGACAGCAGGACCACCTTCCCGAGCCCCCGACGGCCCTCCAGGTCGGCGTGTGCCCGGCCCGCGTCGGCCAGCGGGTACGTCGAGACGAGGGGCCGCCACTCACCCGAGGCCACCTTGTCCAGCGCCCGGCCGGCGAGCCCGGGGATGCCGCCGGGCAGCGTCGTCATCCGCGCGCCCAGTGACCACCCGGCGGTGATCCCGCGGCCGATCAGGTCCCCGGTGGTCAGCTGGGTCGGCGTACCCGCGGAGAAGCCGAACATCACCAGCCGGCCGCCGGGCCTCAGCAGCTCCAGGGCCGTGCGCCCGACCGCCCCGCCGACGCCGTCGTAGACCACCGTGACGCCGCCGAGCTCGTGCCGGACCTTGTCGTCCCAGCCGGGCCTCGAGTAGTCGACGACGAGGTGGGCGCCGAGACGCTCGAGCGTGGCCGTGCGTTCGCCGCGAGCCGCTGCGACCACCGTCGCACCGGCCGCCAGCCCCGACTGCACCAGCAGCCAGCCCAGCCCTCCGGCGGCCGACGGGACCAGGACCACGTCGTCCGCGGCGGGCGGCTCGAGCTCCACGACCCCCAGGGCAGTCCTCCCGGTGCCGACGGCCGCCACCGCGTCCGGGAACGAGACGTGGTCGGGCACCTGGAAGAGCGCGTCCACCGCCGTCACCGCCTGCTCGGCGTACCCACCGGGCACCTGGCCGAGGTGCGCCACGACCCGCTTGCCCAACCAGCTGTGGTCGTTGTCCGCGCCCACGGCGTCCACGACGCCCGCGACCTCGCGGCCGGGGACGGTGGGCAGCTCGGGGAGCGGGATCGGCCCGGGGTCGCCGCGGCGGAGCGTGGCGTCGACAAGGTGTACGCCGCTCGCCTCGACGGCGATGCGCACCTGCTCCGGGCCGGGCTCGAGGTCGGGCACGTCCTCGAGGACCAGGTTCTCGGGAGGGCCGAAGACGTGGAGCCGGATCGCGTGCACGTCTCAATGAGACAAGTTCAAGCAATGTTGAGGTCAAGCGAGCCACTCGAGGTACTGCCCGTGCCCGTGGGTGCGGCCGACCATCCGGCCGTCCACGCCGAGCACGAAGTGCCGGGCGTGCCGCTCCGGCTCCGGCGCCGTGGCGGTGATGTCCGGCAGCACGTTGGGCGCCTCGTTGCTGATCCAGTGGCAGCCGCCGTCCGCGACCAGCCCGCGCATCAGCTCCTGGAGCTGCGCTCGCTGCTCGAGTGGAAGGTAGGCCGCCACCGCTGAGTGGAAGACCAGGACGGTGCCGTACGCCGACGCCTCCGCAACGAGGGCCGGAAGCTCGGTGAGCAGGTCACCGCGCACCAGTCGGGGCGGGTCGGCCGCAGCGACGTCGATGGCGTGCCGGAGCCGTTCGCGGCGGTCGTCCTCCTCCGGCCAGACCAGCGTCTCGAGCCAGCGCATCGCCTCGGGGTCGGTGACGTCGAGCGGGTTCAGGTCGACGCCGCCGCGCCAGGCCACCTCGGGCCGGACGGACGGTAGCGGTGCCGGCCCGCTGACCTCGCACGGGAGGTACGGCGCGGGGCCGAGCTCGACGACTGCGCCCTGAGTCGACCAGGCAAAGCCCCACCGATCCGGGAACAGGTTGAGCCCGGCACTGGCACCGGCCTCGATGAGCGCCACCGGCCCGCTCGGCACCACCGACGTGAAGGCGGGCAGCAGCGTGGCCAGCCGCCCGACCTCGTTGGTCTGCGTCGACCGCGCCAGGATCGTGGCCCGGATCGTGTCGTCATCGTCGAGGAGCGCGACCCGCAGGCCGGCGTACGGCCCGGGCGCGGGCACGCCGTGCCAACGGGCTGCGGCGAACACGATGTTCGGCTGCTTCTTCAGCCCGGGCAGCCGGTCGATCCAAGCGAGGACCTCCTGGTCCGCGGCGACCCCGAGCGCCCACTCGACGAAGCACCGCGACTCGCCCCGGCAGTGCTCGGCGAAGTCGACGTACTGCGCCGCGACGCCGGCGTACGGTTCCACTGCCCTCAGTCGACGGCGAGCGCGACGTACGTCGTGTCGAGGTACTCCTCGATCCCCTCGAAGCCACCCTCGCGACCGAAGCCGCTCGCCTTCACGCCTCCGAACGGCGCGGCGGGGTTCGACACCAGGCCGGTGTTGACGCCGACCATGCCGAAGTCGAGCGCCTCGGCCAGCCGGATCGTCCGCTGGAGGTCGCGGGTGTAGACGTACGACGAGAGGCCGTACTCGGTGTCGTTGGCCATGGAAACGGCCTCGTCCTCGGTCTCGAACCTGGTGATCGGCGCCACCGGGCCGAAGATCTCCTCGCGGTTGATCTCGGCGTCGTGAGGGACGTCGATGAGGACGGTCGGCGGGTAGAAGTAGCCGGGGCCGCCGTGCGCCTGGCCGCCGACCACGACCGAAGCCCCGGCCGAGATCGCGCCGTCCACGAGCTTGGTGACCGACGCGACCGCCTTCTCGTCGATCAGCGGGCCGACGTCCGTGCCGTCGTCCTGGCCGCGGCCGAGGGTGAGGGCGCCCATCCGGTCGGAGAGCTTCTTGGCGAACTCGTCGGAGACCGACGAGTGCACGAGGAACCTGTTCGCGGCGGTGCAGGCCTCGCCCATGTTGCGCATCTTGGCGAGCATCGCGCCGTCCACGGCCGCGTCGACGTCGGCGTCGTCGAAGACGAGGAAGGGCGCGTTGCCGCCGAGCTCCATGCTCACCCTCTGCAGCTGGTCGGCGGCCTGCTTGACCAGCTGCTTCCCGATCCCGGTGGACCCGGTGAAGCTGACCTTGCGCAGCCGCGGGTCGGCCATGATCGCCGCGCTCACCTCGGAGGCGTTCGTGGTGGGCACGATGTTGAGCACGCCGTCGGGGAGCCCGGCCTCGGCGAAGGCCGCGGCCAGCGCGAGCATGCTCAGCGGTGTCTGCTGGGCCGGCTTGACGACCATCGTGCAGCCGGCCGCGACGGCCGGGCCGATCTTGCGGGTGCCCATCGCCAGCGGGAAGTTCCAGGGCGTGACGAACAGGCACGGCCCGACCGGCTTCTTGATGGTGAGCAGCCGGCTGCCGCCGGCCGGTGCCTGCATCCACCGGCCGTGGATGCGGACCGCCTCCTCGGAGAACCAGCGCAGGAACTCGTTGCCGTAGGTCACCTCGCCGGCGGCCTCCTTGAGGGTCTTGCCCATCTCGAGGCTCATCAGCTCGGCGAACTGGTCACTGCGCGAGGCGACCAGCTCGAAGGTACGGCGCAGGATCTCGCCGCGATCGCGCGCCGGCGTACGGGCCCAGTCGTCCTGCGCCGACACCGCGGCCTCCAGCGCGCGCTGCCCGTCGGCCACCGTCGCGTCGGCCACCTGGCACAGGACGGACCCGTCGGCGGGGTCGAGCACGTCGAAGCTGGCACCCCCTTCGGCGTCGCTCCACTGGCCGCCGATGAACAGGCGCCGCTGGTCGTTGGGAAGGAAGTCCAGACCGGTCATGGAGGCCACTTTCCCACCGGCCCGAAAGACATGACAGGCGGGGCGGGGTTGTGCTTTTCTGGGGGGTCGACTTCGGAGGGAGCACTACGAAATCGGCAAGGACCCCTCGTCGACCCCATGCGACGGGGGGTCCGCTCGCGTCTACCCGTGGGCTGCCCGCAGGAAGGCCTCCAGGATCGGGCCCGCGGTGCCCGAGCCGGACTCGCCCACGTCGACGAAGACGCACACCGCCAGGTCGCCCTGGGCGGCGATCATCCACGCGTGGGTCTGCAGGTCGGTGCCGGTGCCGAACTCCGCCGTACCCGTCTTCGCGATCACCGGCGGCCCCGGTACGTCGAGCAGCCCGCGGCCGCTGCCGTCGGTCACCACGCCGCGCAGCATCGACCGCAGCGCGGACACCTCGGGCTCGGACAGGGGCGCGGCGCCCTCCGGCGCCGACACGTCCACGCCCTCGACCAGCCGCGGCACCACGAGGGAGCCCTGCTGCACCGACCCGATGACGGTGGCCATCACCATCGGCGAGGCCAGGATGGTGCCCTGCCCGATCAGCTGGGCGGCCGCGCCGGTCTCACTCTGGGTGTCCGGGTCGGTCTTGCCGAAGAACGCCGGGAAGCCGAGGTCGTGGTCGAGCCCGATGCCGAGCGAGACGCCGGCGTCGAACAGGTTCGTGCCGGACAGCTTCGGGGCCTGCGAGATGAAGGCGGTGTTGCACGAGTTGGCGACGGCCGTCTTCAGCGGGATGTTGCCGAGGGCGCTGCTGGGGTAGTCGCTGTAGTTCTTGAACTCCTTGCCGTCCACCGTGATCGTCCGGGTGCAGGGCACCACCGTGTCGGGCGTCAGCCCGGCCCGCAGCAGCGCCAGGCTGCTCACGGTCTTGAACGTCGACCCTGGCGCGAACTGCCCGAACGTCGCGAGGTTCTGGCCACCGTTGCCGGGTCCGTTCGCCGCGGCCAGGACCTCGCCGGTGCTGGGGCGGATGGCCACGAGCGCGCTGGCCGGGCCGACGCCCGCCAGCAGCTCCTCGGCCTTGGTCTCGAGGCCGATGTCGAGGGACAGCACGACCGGGTCTCCAGGCGTCGCCTCCGTGCGGTACAGCTCGCGCGGGTTGCCCTTCTCCGGCACCGCCTCCACCGCCACCCCGGGCGTCCCGCGCAGCTGCCCGTCGTACCTCGCCTCGAGCCCGGAGAGCCCGGCCATGTCGCCGGGGTGGTACTCCGGGTGCGCCTGGATGATCTCCGCGGTCACCTCGCCGACCTTGCCGAGCAGCGGCGCGGCGAAGTCGCGGGTCGGCGCGAGCGGCACGTCGGCGGCGACGATCCGGGCGCCGGGGATCGCGGCGATGCCGGTGCTCACCGCGGCGGGCAGCTCCTCGCGTCGGAACACGATCGCCTCGACGAACGCCTGCGCGCCCGCGGCCTTGACCGCCTTGGCGTAGGCACCGGCGTCGATCCCGACCAGCTGCGCCAACGCGCGTGCTGACTGCGCCGGGTCGGCGCCGTCGAGCTGGGGCTTGTCGATGCCGACGCGGGACACCTGGCGCTCGGTGACGATCGGCTGCCCGCCGGCCCCCAGGATGTCCCCCCGGTCGGCCAGGACCGAGGACACGTCGAGGTTCTCGCCCTCGACCAGCGACGGCTCGACCACCGACGGCGCCCAGGCCACCTGCCAGCCGTCGGCGGCGAACTTCAGCTCGGCCTCGGCGTCGTACTCCCACGTCGCCGAGGTGAGGTCCCACGTCCAGTGCAGCGTCGCCACGGCGGTGGAACCGGTCTGCTTGACCCCGGCCGTGTCGACACGGAGCTTGGCCGAGTCGAGCTCCTGCACGATCCGGTCGTACGACGCCTGGGCGGTCGTCGCCGTGTCCGGGGTCAGGTCGACCTTCGACAGGTCCTTGGCCGTGAGCCCGGAGGCGAGCGCGGTCGCGGCGTCCTGCGGGTCCGGCTGGTCCGACTTCCCGCCGTCCCCGGAGCCGCCGGTGCAGCCGGCGGCCCCGAGGACGACGGCGAAGGTGACCGTGAGAGCGGCGGCCCGAGGTCGCGTCATGCCGACCTTTGTACAGGCCGTTGCCCAGTCGGCCGTACAGGTCGCCGCCGAGTCGGCGTTGCTGCTGACGAGTAACCGGCCGAGTCGGCGTTACTGCTCAGCAGTAGCGCCGACTCACCGGTTCTTGTGCCGGGGCTTCTTCGCGGGCGGGCGGGACGAGGAGGAGCGGCCGGGCGGACCGTCGTCCTTCTTCAGGCCGATCAGCTTCCCGGAGATGCGAGTGGAGCGCAGCGCGTCCCAGGTCTCGGCCGACAGCTCGGCCGGCAGCTCGACCAGGGAGAAGTCCGGCCGGATGCTGATCGCGCCGAAGTCCTGGCGGCTGAGCCCGCCCTCGTTGGCGATGGCGCCCACGATCTGCCGCGGCTCGACCTTGTGCCGCTTGCCCACCGCGATGCGGTACGTCGCCAGCGGGCTGCCGTCTCTGGCCGCTCGGGGACCACGGTCGCCACTGCGGTCTCCGCCTCGGTCTGGTCGCTCACCGCGGGCCGGCTGGGCGGGCCGCTCGGCCTCGGGCTCGAGCAGCAGTGGCTCCTCGCCCTGGAGCACGACCGCCAGAGCAGCGGCGACGTCCACCTCCGGCACGTCGTGCTCGTGCACGTAGTGGGCGACCACGTCGCGGAAGAAGTCGACGCGGTCGGTGGCGCTGAGCGCGGCCGAGATGGCGTCGTCGAAGCGGGCCAGCCGGGTCGAGTTGATGTCCTCGACGCTCGGCAGGTGCATCTGGACCAGCGTGGTCCGGGTGGCCTTCTCGATGTGCTTGAGGAGGTAGCGCTCGCGAGGGGTCACGAACGAGATCGCGTCGCCGCTGCGGCCGGCCCGCCCGGTCCGGCCGATGCGGTGCACGTAGGACTCGGTGTCGGTCGGGATGTCGTAGTTGACGACGTGGCTGACCCGCTCCACGTCGAGGCCGCGGGCAGCGACGTCGGTGGCGACCAGGATGTCGAGCTGCCCGGACTTGAGCTGGTTGACGGTTCGCTCCCGCACGTTCTGCTGCACGTCGCCGTTGATCGCGGTGGCGGAGAAGCCGCGGGCCCTGAGCTTCTCGGCGAGCGTCTCGGTCTCGTTCTTGGTCCGGACGAAGACGATCATCCCTTCGAAGTTCTCCACCTCGAGGATGCGGGTCAGTGCGTCGACCTTCTGGGGGTAGGAGACGAACAGGTAGCGCTGGGTGATGTTGGCCGCGGTCTGGGTCTTGCCCTTGACGGTGACCTCGACCGGGTCGTGCAGGTACTTCGCCGACAGCCGCCGGATCTGCGCGGGGATGGTCGCCGAGAACAGCGCCACCTGCTTGTCCTCGGGGGTGTCGGCGAGGATCGTCTCGACGTCCTCGGCGAACCCCATGTTGAGCATCTCGTCGGCCTCGTCGAGGACCAGGAAGCGCAGCTCGGTGAGGTCGAGGGTGCCTTTGTCCAGGTGGTCCATGATCCGGCCGGGCGTGCCGACGATGACATGGACGCCGCGACGCAGCGCGGACAGCTGGACGCCGTACCCCTGGCCGCCGTAGACGGGCAGCACCTTGATGCCAGGCGAGCCGGCGGCGTACTTCTCGAACGCCTCGCACACCTGGAGGGCCAGCTCGCGGGTGGGCGCGAGCACCAGCGCCTGCGGGGTCTTCTGCGACAGGTCCAGCCGGGAGAGGATCGGCAGCGCGAACGCCGCGGTCTTGCCGGTGCCGGTCTGAGCGAGACCGACCACGTCGCGGCCCGCCATCATCGGCGGGATCGTCGCGGCCTGGATGGGGGATGGTGCCTCGTAGCCCACGGCAGCGACCGCGGTGAGCACCGGACCGGCGAGCCCGAGGTCGGCGAAGGACTGCACGTCCTGCTCGTCGCCAGAAGTAGGTCGGGGCGCGGTCACCGGTCAAAGGTAGGCGTGTTCGCCGCCTGCCGGTGATTTCGCGTCGCGGTGCGCTCTGTCACCCTGCATGCTCGGTGCATGTCGGTACGTCGGGTGCGGGACGCTCTCGTGGCCGCCCTCGGCCCGGATGCCCAGGTGGAGCACCGCGCCAACCACACCGGCGTCGGCAAGCTCTCGTTCGCGGTGCGCGTGGGCGGCCGGCGGCTGTGGGCCAAGGTCGCGGCCGATGCCGACGAGGAGGCGGCGCTCACCACGTGGGCACGCGTTGCTGCCTTGCTGGCCGACCGGCACGCGGCACCGCCGGTCCTCGACGTGTTGCGGGTGGCCGGCCACACCGCGCTGCTGTTCCTGTACGTCGACGCACCCACGGCCGATCGCCCCGCTCTGCATCATCGCTACGACGAGGCGAACGCGATCCTGGCCGGGTTGCATGGAGACGCCGAGCTCGCGACCCTCCTCGGACCTCCCACCACCACCGCCGCCTGTATCCGCGAGGTCTGGGTCACGCGGTTCGTCGCCGACCTCGACATCATCGAGGGCTACGTCGGCAAGGACCTGCATGCCTACCTTGCCGACGAGGTGGACGCGCTCGCCGACCTGGCCGATGCGCTGGATGCGCCCGCGCACGCGGCCGTGCACGGCGACCCGTGGCACGAGAACTTCCTCGTCGCTCCCGACCGGCTCTGGCTGCTCGACTGGGAGGACCTGTCCGTAGGTGATCCGGCGGTCGATGACGCGATCCTCCGCCACGACGCGATCGGCACCGACCCGCACCACTGGCCGGACGAACCTGTGCACGCCCTCGCGCGGCGAGCCCTGATGCTCGACGTGGTCATCGACGTCGCGGCCGACTGGGTCGAGGCTGAGCTGCTGACGGGGGGCGACCCGCTGGTCCGGCGGCAGAAGGAGGCGGCGTACCTCGCCGGCCTCGAGGTCTACCGGGACGCGTACCGCTGAGACATCAGCTGAACAGCTTCTTGAAGAACCCCTTCTTCTGGTCCCAGCCGTGCTGCTCGAGGAACCCGAACAGGGGGTCCTTGATCTTGTCGGTGTCGAAGGAGTAGACGACCGGGTTCACCGAGACCCCCTCGTCTGTCTTGTTGACTCCGCCGAACTCGAAGGAGAACTCCTTCTTCTTCTCCTTGCCCTTGAAGAAATCCTTCTCGACGTGCAGCCCGTCGCCGTCGAGGCTGGCCTGCGTCTCGGACTCGTGGTCCTCGTAGGCGTACTTGTGCTCGTCCTCGTCGAGCTCGACCTCGAGCCGGTAGTCCTTGTCCAAGTGCGTGATCTCGGTGGGGTAGAGCGAGGTGGCTTTCACGATGTCCCAGCTGCCGACGATCTTGTTGCCGTCGACGGCGTAGGTGAACGGCTGCTTCGGGTCGTTGAGCGTCGGTACGGCGGCGAGTAGCTCGGCGAGCGGAGTTGAGGTCACGTGCCGAGGCTAGCGAGGTCGCGCGGGCCGGGCCTACCCTTCCGGGACGGCGGCGAGAGGGGGCTGACGTGCAGCTCTTCGTCAGCTACGCGCGCGTCGACAAGGATCTGGCGGACGCGCTCGTGGCGGACGGCCATGCTCTTGGCCACCACGTCTACTACGACCGCGACCTCTCCGGGGGCCAGCGGTGGTGGGACACGCTCCTCGACCAGATCCAGGGCGCGGCCGTCTTCCTGCCCGTTCTCTCCGACGACTACCGGGGCTCGCAGGCGTGCCAGGCCGAGGCCGGGTGGGCCGCGGCCCTGGGCATTCCGTTCGTGCCCGTGGTCACCGTCGAGCAGTCGCCGGGGATGTACGACCCGGTCATCGCGGAGGCGAACTGGATCTCCTACGACCCGGCCAGCCGCGGGTCGCTCGCCGACCTCGCCCGCGGGCTGGCCTCTGCTCCGGCCGTCACGCCTCCCTCGGCCACCCCCTCCCGGCCGGTCATCCCGCTCACCTACCTCAACACGATCGACCGCCAGCTCCGCGAGGCCGTCGAGATCAGCCGTGGCGAGCAGCTGACCCTGATCTCGGACCTGCGCAGCAAGCTCGGCACCCGCGACGACCGCAACGCACGCGACCTGCTGGCGACGCTCCGGGCTCGGCCCGAGATCACCTACGAGGCCGCCACGACGATCGACGGTCTGCTCGCCGCGCCCGCAGCCTGGCCACCGCCGGACCCGACGCCCACGCCGGCCGTCCAGCCAGTCGCCCAGCCGGTCGCCGCAGAGCCGACGCCGCCGGAACCGGCGCCGCCAGCTCCGCTCCCGCGCCCAAAGCCGACCGCCAGCAGGCGCGGGTGGATCCGGCTCGCCGTCAGCGGCGTCGCCGCACTGGTCGCTCTGATCGCCGCGGCGGTGGCGCCGTGGGAGACGGTGGACACGACGTACGCACCCCGCTCCTTCGGCCTGCTCGAAGAGGGCGGGGGCATCCCCAAAGGGCTCGGCGCCCTGGCGCTCGCCGGCGTGCTGATCTGCATCGCACTCGCCCTGGTGGTCCAGCTGATGCGGACCGCGCCCGTCTTCCGGGCGGTCGCCGCCACGGCCATCCTGCTCACCGCTTTCGTCGCACTGATCGGTGCGTCCGTGGTCGCCAACGACGAGACCGACTCGATGTCGTGGGGGCCGGTGGTCCTCGCCGCCGCACTCGTGGTGCTCGCCGTGGTCACCGGCGTGCCTGCGTTCAACGCCGCTCGTCGACCGGCCGCGTAAGGCGACTACTCGACCGTCACCGACTTGGCCAGGTTGCGCGGCTTGTCGATGTCGTTACCCAGCGACAGCGCGGCCTGGTAGGCGATCAGCTGCAGCACCACGGTCATCAGGATCGGGTCGAGCTCGCGCTCGTTGCGGGGTACGTCGACTCGATCCACGGAGGCCTGCGAGGGAAGGTCGCCGAGGTCCACCGCCGGGTGCGTGACGACGACCAGCGGACCGCCGCGGGCCGCGACCTCGTGCAGCGCGGCGACGTTGCGGTCGGTCAGCTCGTCGTCGGGCACGATGGCGACCGTCGGGACCGACTCGTCGATGAGCGCGAGCGGACCGTGCTTGAGCTCGGAGGTCTGGTAGGCCTCCGCGTGCCGGTAGCTGATCTCCTTGAACTTCTGCGCACCCTCGCGGGCCACCGGGTAGCCACGCACCCGGCCGACGAAGAACAGGCTCTCGGCCTCGGCCAGCCGGCCGGCCAGGTCGGCCAGCGCCGGCTCCTGGGTGAGTACCTCGGCGATCTGGGCGGGCAGCCGCTGCAGCCCGGCAACCAGTCGGCGACCGTCCGCGATCGAGAGGTCGCGGACCCGGCCGAGCTGCAGAGCGAGCAGGGCGAAGCAGAGGAACATGTTGGTCAGCGCCTTGGTCGAGGCGACCGCGACCTCGGGACCGGCGTGCAGGTAGATGCCGCCGTCGCACTCCCGGGCGATCGCCGAGCCGACGACATTGACCAGGCCCACGACCCGGCCGCCCTTGCGCCGGATCTCCCGGACCGCGAGCAGGGTGTCGAGGGTCTCCCCGGACTGGCTCACCGCGACGTAGAGCGTGTCCGGCTCGATGATCGGGTTGCGGTAGCGGAACTCGCTGGCGGACTCGGCGTCGGCCGGGATCCGGGCGAGCTCCTCGACCAGTCCGGCACCCATCTGTCCGACGTAGTAGGCAGAGCCACAACCGAGCACCTTCACCCGGCGGATCGCGCGCAGGTCGCGGGCGTCCATCTCCAGACCGCCGAGGTGCGAGGTGCCGAACCGCTCGTCGAGCCGGCCGCGGAGCACCCGCTCTGCCGCCTCCGGCTGCTCCAGCAGCTCCTTGTGCATGAAGGACTCGTGGTCACCCGCCTCGTAGACCGCCGGGTCGACCTCCACCTCGGTGGCCGTCCGGGCCACCTTGCTGAAGCCACCCGAGTCCTGGCGGTACGTCGTGAACCCCTCGGCCGTGATCGTGGCGAGCTCGCCGTCGTCGAGGTGCGCGACCCGCGTCGTGTAGCGGACCAGCGCCGCCAGGTCGGAGGCGACGAACATCTCGTGGTCGCCGATGCCGATGATCAGCGGGCTGCCGTTGCGGGCCACCACGATCCGGTCGGGGTACGCCGCGTGCAGAACGGCGAGCCCGTAGGTGCCCTCCACCAGGGCGAGGGCCTCGACCACCTTGCCCTCCAGCGTGTCTGCCTCCGAGCGGCCGATCAGGTGGGCCAGCACCTCGGTGTCGGTGTCCGAGACCAGGTCGACGCCGGCCTCGGCCAGTCCGGCCCGCAGCGCCGCCGCGTTGTCGATGATCCCGTTGTGCACGACGGCCACCCTGCTTCCGGAAGGTCCCTTGGTGTCGACGTGCGGATGCGCATTCACGTCGTTCGCCGGTCCGTGGGTCGCCCAGCGGGTGTGGCCGACTCCGACCTTGCCGGCGAACCGCTTCGGCAGGTGGTCGGCCAGGTCGCGCACCCGGCCGGCCTTCTTCGCCACCCGCAGCCGGCTCTCCTTGCCGGGCCCGAGGACGGCGATGCCCGCCGAGTCGTAGCCGCGGTGCTCCAGCCGACCCAGCCCCTCGAGCAGCAGCGGCGCAGCCTGCTGGCTCCCGACGTACCCGACGATCCCGCACATTCAGTACCTGCTCTCTGGGACAGGGTTTCGAGACGGGCGCAGAACGCCCGCCTCAACCACCGTCACCCGTAGACGATCCGGCGCAGCTGGCGCTCGCTGAGCGCGGGCGCGGCGACGACGTGGTGGGCGAGCTCCTCGGCCAGGCGCGCGAAGATCTCGGGGTTGCGGGTGCCGTGGGTCTTCAGCTCCGCATGCCGGCGCCGGACGTACGCCTCGACCGGTTCGGCGTGGAAGGCGAGCACGTCCTCCACGACCCGGGCCGCCTCGGCTGCCGTGAGCTCGGTCGTCGCGACCAGATGGTCGACGAGGGTCCGATCGGCAGGCACGGGACCAACGGTGCGTCCAAGTCGCACCTAAACGCAAATTCCTGCCCGATATCGGGCAGGAATACCTCTTTCAGGTAGGTCTGCGGCAAACGTGTCCGGCACTGATAATCTGGGTGAACAGAAAGTGAACGGGAGGTGTCCCCATGATGGAATCCAAGACCGCAGAGCGGCTCGAGATGCGCTGGCTGCCGGTGCTCGACGCCTCGGGGCGCACCCGCATGGAGGCCACCTGGGTGGGCGTCCCGGCCGCTGTGGCTCCCCAGGAGCCGACGGTCACGCACGCCGCCTGAGGCGGCGCCCCAGCTGTACGCCGGAGGGTCGAGCGCATCGCGCTCGGCCCCCCGACACTTTCTTACCGGTGTCCGGGTACGGTCGGGAATAGAAGCGGACCATGGTCCGTTATTCCTCATTGAATGTTGCACCAACAATGACAACCGACGAGGAGCTCCACATGACCAGCACCGACTTCGACCCCGCCACCGCCGTCCTCGACGACATCAAGGGCGACTACACCCTCGACCCGGCGCACACCCGGCTCGGGTTCAGCGCCCGGCACGCGATGATCGCCACCGTCCGCGGCCAGTTCACCGAGTTCACCGGCACCGCGCACGTCGACACCGCGAACCCCGCCAGCTCGAAGGTCGAGGTCAGCATCGTCGCCAACAGCATCAGCACCGGCAACGAGCAGCGCGACGGCCACCTGCTCTCGGGTGACTTCTTCGAGAGCGAGCAGTACCCCGACCTCACCTTCACCTCGACGGACGTCTCCCGCGACGGCGACGACTGGACGGTCACCGGCGACCTGACCATCAAGGGGATCACCAAGTCGATCGCGGTGCCCTTCGAGTTCGCCGGCTCGGCCACCGACCCCTACGGCAACACCCGGATCGGCTTCGAAGGCGGAACGACGATCAAGCGCAGCGACTGGGGCATGAGCTTCAACGCCGCGCTCGAGACCGGCGGCGTGCTCGTCTCCGACAAGATCAAGCTCGAGTTCGACGTCTCTGCCATCAAGAGCGCTCCCGAGCCGAGCGCCTGATCCCTGGCTCTTCAGAGCACCCGCACGACGGGGCCGTCCGACAAATGGGCGGCCCCGTCGGCCATTTCTCCGGTTCACTACGGCCGTGGACCTACCCGCCGGGCTCAGCACCCGCCCCCTCCAGCGCGATGATGCGCGCGCCGTCTTCGAGCTGATGGCCGCCCAGGAGGCGGTCGACCTCGGCGAGGTGATGATCGAGGAGGCCGACATCGTCGGCGACTGGAGCCGGTCGTCGTTCGACATCGAGGGCTCCACGATCGGCGTTCTCGACGGCGACCGGCTGGTGGCCTACGGCGAGGTCGGTCCGGCCGGTCGCTCCGACGCCGCCGTACACCCGGACTTCCGCGGCCGCGGCATCGGTACGGCGATCGCGCGCTGGATGCAGGACAACGCCCGCGACCGAGGCCTCGCCGAGATCGGGATGCCCGTGCCGGAGGGCTCGCCGGGGGACCGGCTGCTCGAGGCACTGGGCTACCGGGTGCGTTGGAACAGCTGGGGGCTGGCCCTGCTCGAGGGTGCGACCATCCCGGAGCGGCCGTTGCCCGAGGGCTACGTCGCCCGCGAGGCCGACCCGTCGGAGTACGAGCAGGCCTGGCAGGTCCAGGAGGACGCGTTCCTCGAGTGGTCGGTGCGCGACCGCGAGCCGTTCGAGGACTGGAAGTCCGAGGTCACCGGGCGCCCCGGCTTCGAGGCCTGGAACCTGCGCGTCGTGGTCGAGCCCGCCGGCGCCGTCGTCGCCATGGCCTGGGTGCAGCTGGGTCCGGAGTCGGCGTTCATCGCCCGGCTCGCGACCAGGAAGCAGGAGCGCGGCCGGGGTCTCGCGCAGGCGCTGCTCGTGGACTCGTTCGCGGCCGGCACCGCACACGGCGCGCTGAAGTCGGAGCTGTCGACCGACTCCCGCACCGGCGCGCTGGCGCTCTACGAGAAGGTCGGCATGGTGGTCACGTCCAACTGGGTGAACCGCGGGTTGACCCTGTGAGACTGCCCGACGGACTCACCAGCCGACCGCTGTCGCTCGACGACGCCGCCGACGTGACGGCGCTGATCACCGCCGAGGAGCTGCACGACGTCGGCGCCGCCGACGTCGACCTCGATGACGTCGTGAGCGAGTGGCAGCGTCCGTCGTACGACATCGCCACCAGCAGCCTCGGTGTCTTCGACGGCGACCGGCTGGTCGCCTACGCCGACCTCGTGCACGCCGACTTCGGCTACACCGGGGTGCTGCCCGCCGAGCGTGGCCGCGGCATCGGCTCCGCGCTGGCCGACTGGCTCGAGGCCCTCGCTCGGGCCCGGGGCGCGGAGCTGCTCAGCAGCCAGGTGCCGCAGGGCGGAGCCGCGCACCGGCTGCTGGCCGCTCGCGGCTACCGCGAGCGCTGGACGGCCTGGGACCTCGAGCTGCCTGAGGGCGCCGAGATCATCGCCCAGCCGCTGCCGGTCGGCTACTCGATCCGCGCGGCGCGGCCGGACGAGCACGAGACCTTCTACGAGGTCGTCGAGGATGCGTTCGGCGAGTGGCGCGCTCGCCGCGGACTGGACGACTTCGCCCCCATGGTGTGGGGACGATCGGGTCACCAGCCCTGGAACCTTCAGGTGTGCACGGCCCCCGACGGCACCATCGTCGGGGCCACGCACGTGCACCTGACCGGCAACGCCGGCTACGTCGCCAGGATCGCGGTCCGCAAGGACCGCCGCGGCCTCGGCCTGGCCGGCGCGATGCTGTCCGACGCCTTCACGCTGACCCGGCAGCACGGCGCCGCACGCTGCTACCTGTCGACGGACTCCCGCACCGGCGCGCTCGGGCTCTACGAGAAGGTCGGCATGCAGGTCAGCTCGGCCTGGTTGAACCTCGCGCTCGAGCTTTGAGCACTCATGTAACTCCGTGTTCGCATCACTAGGTCGGTGTTTGAACGCCGAGCTAGTTGACCGAACACGGAGTTACATGTGTCAGTCCGCCGGAACCACGTTGTGGTTGAGCGCGAACACGTTCCCCGGGTCGTAGGCCCGCTTCACCGCGGCCAGTCGGGCGTACGTCGCGGGTGGGTACGCCGCCGCCACGTCGGCGGCCGTCGCGGAGCCCTGGAAGTTGACGTAGGTGCCGGTGCCGAGCGCGGCGACGTCACGCCACGGGGCCAGCGCCGCGTCGACCTCGGAGGGAGTCAGCTCTTCGGGCAGCACGAAGCCGGCCACCACCATCGCCTCGGCGTCGCGGTGGGCGAACGCCGTCGCCTCGGCCGGGACGCGGGCGACGGCACCGCCCAGGCTGCGGAGGGAGAGCGCCGCAGGCGTGGGACCGTCGTGCAGCTGCTCCAGCGCGTCGGCAACCTCGTCGTCCAGCACCGAGACCAGCGTGTTCCGGAAGGCCAGTCGCAGCCCCGGCGGCAGCACCTGCGCCTCCTCGAGCACCTCGGCGTAGCGGACCTCCCG
>JAWWPK010000075.1:0-3097 GCA_033854925.1 Nocardioidaceae bacterium
CGGCGGGTTGAACGCCACCGCCGTGGTCCTCATGGAGCTCGACACGCTGATGGGCGGGCTCAAGGCAGCCCACCTCGACACCGGCGAGTCGATCTCCCCCGGCGCCGCCCGCCGCCTCGCCTGCGAGGCCGGGATCATCCCCGCCGTCCTCGGCGGCAACTCCCAGGTCCTCGACCTGGGCCGCAAGAAGCGGTTCCACTCCGGGGCCCAACGGATCGCGAAAACCATCGAAGCCGGCGGCTGCGAAGTCGACGGCTGCGAAGAACCACCCGGCCGCAGCCACCTCCACCACCCCAAACGCTGGGCCGACGGCGGCCACACCAACCGCGACGGCATCATGATCTGCCCCTGCCACCACACCCGAGCCCACGACACCCGCTACACCATGACCAGACTCCCCACCGGCAAGTACAGCTTCCACAGGCGGACATAGGCCGATCGAGGGCGGTGTCGCACCACTTTGCGAAGAGCCGGGCCCAGTGGAGTTTCAGGTGCTCAGGGTCGGTTGCAGGTCCCTTCCGAGGATCCCGGCCAGGCGGCTGGTCTCTTCCTCGATCGCCTTGCGCGGAGGGTGGCGCGTCTGGTCGAGCCAGACGAGGGAGAGCTGGTCACCCTTGGTGGCCCAGGTGCCGCGCACGACTCCGCCGACGGTGATCGGGTTCGCCTTGCGGGTCATGGCTTGCCGTTGCGTCGACGGGGTGACGTGGGTGTCCTTGGTGCCGGGTCCCATCACCCACTGGTCGTGGCCCGGCAGGAACCGCACGGCGTCAGCGGGTCGCGCGGCGGCCAAGGACTCCACGTCCTCGGCCACGACGTACGCCGTGGTGCCCTCGACGTCGACAGCGGCCAGGCTGTCGCCCAGCCCGGACAGCCAGCGATCGAGCCGTCTGCGGCCCGCGCTCAGACCGTTTCCCAGCCAGTGGTGGACGTGGTCGAACGTGGCCGGGCCGTAGGCCCGGAGGTACATCGTGATCGCGCGCGGGCCAGCGTCCTCGAGATCCGGAATCCCCGTCCACCGCGGGTTGTCGTCGAGGCGCTGGAACGTGCGCTGGCCGTCGCGTGACGGTGCGAAGCTCATGTCGCCTTGCCAGGTCAGC
Source organism: Nocardioidaceae bacterium (assembly GCA_033854925.1). Taxonomy (GTDB): domain Bacteria; phylum Actinomycetota; class Actinomycetes; order Propionibacteriales; family Nocardioidaceae; genus Nocardioides. The sequence continues at coordinate 1,098 of JAWWPK010000075.1, forward strand.
GGTTTGATCAGCGTGCCGGCGCCGTCCTCGAAGACCGGCTTCAGGTGCCGGTACGCCGGGCGCCTGGTCAGGACCTCGCCCAGCTCGCGGAGGGTCAGCGGCCCGTCCTCGAGGGCATCGCGGACGCCAGCCCGGAAGTCGGGCCAGTCCTCCGGCCCCAACCGGTAGTAGTCCGCCCAGCTCGGCAGCTCCCACTGACGTCCCGCTGCCCTCAGTGCGAGGTAGACGCCGCCGTCGTCGGGAGAGAGGTAGTGCATCGACCCGCGAAAGGCGAACGCCTTGATCACCTCCCCGTTCGCCAGGGCCTCCATCAGCTCGCCCGGCCTCGACGTCGTACGGCGCGTGCGCACGGCGAGCTCGGCGAGCGACTCGTCCATCGACAGGACCGCACCGAGCCGGCGTACGACGTTCGCGACGGACTCGGACCCGACGGGATCGAGGAGCTGCCGCTCCATCCGCCAGCCCAGAGCCTGGTCCCACGTGATCGAGACCTCACTGTCCGAACCCATGGGCGCAGCATCGCACCGGTTCCGGACGGAAGCCGTCCGGTAGGGACGGAGGCCACCAGGTCAGCAGCTGGGCCGGCTGAGGCGGTCCTGCCCGTCCGCCCGGTCAGAAATGGCTCGGACCCGGCGGGCCGATGGCCCGCCGGGTCCAGGTGGCCCGAGATCGCTGCGCGTCTGACTTCCCTCCCAGGATCAGAACGCGATGGTGCCGGTGCAGACCTCGCCGGCGTGCGTCGCCCTGAAGACGACCCTGTCCGTGCCGGCCTGGTTCGCGATCTTGCGCTCGACGCTGAACGAGCCGCTGCGACCGCCGGTGGTGGCCGAGCCCTGCGCCGCGACGGAGCCGTTGTCCTTGATCTTCCAGGCCCAGCCCTGACCGGACTGGTTGCTGTCGACCTCGCCCTCGACCTCGAGGAGGCTGTTGTCGCTCTTGACCTTGAGCTTCCAGGTGGTGCCGTCCGTGCAGGAGCCGGTCTTGATCACGCGACCGCCGCCGCCACCGCCACCACCACCGCTGTGGGTGCCGTTGTCGTCGCCGGGTGCGTCGTCACCCCCGTGGGAGGCGTACGCGGGAGCGCCGAGCGCGAGCAGGGCGGAGGTGGAAAGGGCGGCCAGGGCGAGCAGTGATTTCGTCATGGCCTCATCGTGGGCGACCACCGTGAGGCAGGCGTGAGCCGGCTGTGAGAGGGCTCTTAGGGCGTGCGGCCCCAGGCTCGCAGCCGACGGCCGGGGCCCTCGGCCGAGGGCGACTCCGACTGCTCCCACACCCGGCGCCACTGGGCGACCGGCGGACCGGACGGGTCGGGGGTGTCGCCGGCGGATGCACGTCGGCGGGCCTCCCACCACGTCGTCCGGTCCTCGTCCAGCAGCGTGGCGACCGCGGCCTTGATCCGCGGCGCGAAGTCGCGGACCGACTCCCCCTCGCGCGGCCGCAGCGGCTCGCCGAAGCGGATGGTGAGCTGGCGGCGGCCCGGCGACGGCCAGCCCTGCCCGCGCGGCATGGCTGCGAACGTGCCACGGTGGGCCACGGGTACGACGGGGACGCCGTGCTCGTGGGCCAGGAAGGCCGCGCCCATCCGGAAGCTCCCGATCCAGCCGTCCTTCGAGCGGGTGCCCTCCGGGAAGATCACCAAGGACCAGCCGTCGGCCAGCACCTCGCCGGGCGTGGTGGCCATCGACCCGCCGCGGCGGTCGATCGGGAAGGTGTTGAAGAAGAGCGAGGAGCCGACCGCGCGCCACCAGGTGTCGAAGAAGTAGTCCGCCGCCGCCGCCACCCCCGTCTTGCGCCGCCACTCGTCGGGCAGGGAGAGCAGGATCAGCGGCGTGTCGAGGTGCGAGGCGTGGTTGGCCGCGAAGATCACCGGCCCCTCGATCCGGTCGAGGACGTCGAGCCCTTCGACCTTCGTCCGCACCTGCGAGCGGAACAGCGGCTCGAGCCCGGCCTTCTGGACCACCTCGCGCACCGCCATCGCCGGCCTCTTGCGCGACCAGTCG
>JAWWPK010000076.1:0-2962 GCA_033854925.1 Nocardioidaceae bacterium
GCGGCGCCGGAACGGCCCGCGGCACCCGTCGTGAAGACGGCGCCGGCGAAGAAGGCCCCCACCAAGAAGGCTGCGGCGAAGAAGACCGCTGCCAAGAAGACCGCTGCCAAGAAGGCGCCCGCCAAGAAGACCGCAGCAAAGAAGACCGCAGCAAAGAAGACCGCAGCCAAGAAGAGCCCCGCCAAGAAGACCGGCGCGAAGAAGACCCCCTCGACCCGGAGCCAGGGCTGAGATGGATCCCCGCGTGATCCTGACCCGCGGCGTCAGCACCGGCCTGCGGTTCGGACGAGGTACGGCGGACCGGGTCGTCACGATTGCCGGCCCGCCGCTCGGGCGCCTCACCGACAAGCTGGTGTCGAGGGTGCGCCGGCCGGAGCACCGCGGGCCGACGACGTTCACGCCGTCGAAGCGCAACGACGTGCCCGAGCCTGCGGCGCCCAGCCGCACGCCGTCGCCCTCCGTCGTGGCTCGCAACATCGGCCCGAAGCGGCCGACGGCGAAGCCCGCCCGGCCGGCGAGGCCGAAGAGCGTCCCCGGCGCGAAGCTGCCTCCTCCGCGCGCGAGCACCTTGTAGTTGGGCATGGTCGGGCTGTGACGCTTCCCGACCCCGCCGTCGTCGTCCTCGTCGGCCCGTCCGGCTCGGGGAAGTCCACGTGGGCGGCGGACCGCTACCGCCGCGACGAGGTCGTCTCCTCGGATGCCCTGCGCGGCGTGGTCGGAAGCGGACCGCACGACCTCGATGCGACCTCGGACGCGTTCGACCTGCTCGAGCGCGTCGTGTCCGCGCGCACCGGGCGCGGGCTGACCACCGTCATCGACACCCTCGGCAGCGACGAGGACCGGCGCCGAGGATGGCTGGCCCGGGCCCGAGAGGTCGGGCTGCCCGCGGTGGCCGTGGTGATGGACACGCCGGACGCCGAGTGCCGGCGGCGCAACGGCGCCCGGGACCGGCCCGTTCCAGCGCCGACCCTGGTCGCGCAGCTCAAGCGGCACCGGGCACTGGTCCCGCACCTCGAGCTCGAGGGCTGGGACGTCGTGCACACGGTCCGCGCCGACGAGCGGGCCGACGCGGCCGTGGCTCCTGACGCCGCACCGGCCGGGGAGGAGCGGCGCACCTCACAGGGGCTCAAGGTGGTGCTCCAGGTGAGCCGGTTCCCGTGGGGCGACGAGCCGCTGGCCTGGCTGACCGGCGTGGCCAGGGCTGCCGACCAGGCCGGCTTCGCGGGGCTGTCCCTGATGGACCACCTGATCCAGATCCCGCAGGTGGACCGGGCCTGGGCCTCGATCCCCGAGCCGTGGGTGACGCTCGGCGCGGTGGCCGGCCTCGGCACCGGCCTCGAGCTGGGCACCCTGGTCACCCCGGTGACGTTCCGGGCGCCCGGCATCACCGCCAAGGCCGCCGCCACCCTCGACGTACTGACCGGGGGCCGGGCCTTCGTGGGTGTCGGCGCCGGCTGGTGGGAGCGCGAGCACGCGGCGTACGGGCTCGACTTCCCGCCCCCCAAGCAGCGGCTCGACGACCTCGAGCGCGGCATCGAGACGATGAAGGCACTTTGGGCGGCCGGCACCAAGGCGTACGACGGCGAGCGGGTCAGCCTTCCCGAGACGACCTGCTACCCGCGGCCCGTGGGCGGGATCCCGGTGATCGTCGGCGGCACCGGAAGCCGCATGCTCCGGATTGCGGCCACGCTCGGCGACGCGGCCAACGTCCCCTCGGCGCGGCCGAGGCTCGACGAGCTCGTCGCGACCCTTCGACAGCACTCAGAGACGGTGCGGATCACGGTTCTCGACCTGCCCACGATCGGCACCGACCGGGAGGACGCCTGGGGCCGGGTCGAGCGGCTCCGAGGCCGGACCACCGCCGCGGCGTACGCCGAGCGCACGCATGCGGGCACCGCCGCCGACCAGCGGGACCGCTGGGGTGGCCTCGCCGAGCTCGGTGTGGACACCGTCTTCCTCGGCGTCGCCGACCTCGAGGGGCCGGAGGACGTCGAGCGGATCGCCGGGCTGGCTCTTTAGCGGCCTCTGGCCTCCGCCACCAGCCGGATCTGGGTCACGACGATCTGGCCGGCCACGTAGAGCGGGTAGGCCGGGGAGCCGGGATCCTTCGCCGCCGCCTCGGCACACCGCAGCAACCGCACCCCGTCGGCGGTCACCGCGACGACGTTCACCTCGCCCGCTCCCGGCAGCGGCACGTCGACCGTCGGCGCGAGGGTGTCCAGCCTCGCCGCCACCGCCGCGCGGAAGACAGCGTTGGCCTGTCGCACCGGCTCATGGCCGCCCATCCCGAGATAGCCGCCCCCGCCGCTCGTGTACATGCTCGTGGTGCCGTCGGCGACGCAGACGACGCTGGCGCTGCCGCCGGCCATCCCGAGCTCGAGAGCCACCGCCCGCAGCGGTGCGTCCACGACCTCGGGGCCGAGCTCCAGGAACTGGCGTCGCAGGCCGAGGTAGGGGTTCTCGCCGGAGGGCGGGTTCGGGGGTTGCTTGCGGCGTCCGAGCTTCACGGCACCAGTCTGCGTGCTACTTCAGCTCGGTGCTTGAAAGACCCAGAATCCGGCGGGCCACGATGAGCTGCTGGATCTGCTCCGGGATCAGCAGAGCCCCTCGAAGATGTCGACCCCCTACTTCAGCTCGGTGCTCGACAAACCGAGCACCCGGCGGGCCACGATCAGCTGCTGGATCTGCTGGGTGCCTTCGAAAATGTCGAGGATCTTGGAGTCCCGGGCCCACTTCTCGAGCAGCTCGGTCTCGCTGTAGCCCACGGCGCCGCACAGCTCCACACACGAGAGCGTGACGTCCGAGCCGACCCGCCCGGCCTTCGCCTTGGCCATCGAGGCCTCGAGCGAGTTCGGCTTGTTGTTGTCGGCCATCCACGTGGCGGCCATGGTCAGCAGGTACGCCGCCTCCCAATCCGCCTCCATCTGCAGGTACGACGCCGCCGCAGCGTGCTGCGTGTACG
>JAWWPK010000077.1:0-6578 GCA_033854925.1 Nocardioidaceae bacterium
CACCCAGATGCAGCAGGCGTCGTTCGCGGCCACGTCGCTGCAGACCCAGTCCGACAACCTCGCCGCGAGGGAGCAGACCCTGCACGACGAGCTCCAGAACCTTCGCGACCCGCAGGACCTCGCGGCCAGGGCCCAACAGGCCGGGATGGTCATTCCGCAGAGCTCCTGCACGGTCCGGCTCGCGGCGCGGACGACCGAGAACAACTGCACGCCGGCCACCCCCGACAACACCCCGTCGCTGCTGCCCCGCCCGCCGAAGAAGCCGCCCGTGCTCGACCCTCACCCGATCATCGTCACCGTCCCGCCGGTCCCCGGCAGCGGGACCGGCAGCGGGACCGGCAGCCACCACGGTCACCACGGTCACCGCGGACACCAGCACGACACGGCGCGCGGCTGACCCGATCCGCCGGATCGACCGAGCAAGATAGCCCCACCCGACACTCCAGCCACACCCACCACACCAGCCCACCACTTCCGAGACCACGAGAGAACCCGTGCCCCGCAACCGCAACCGCCGCCCGACCGGGCCGACCAGGCCCGGCGCCACGCTCCGGCGCGGCAGCAGGCGCGGCTCGCCGCAGGTCCGGCTCCGCGTCGGGTTCGTGCTGATCGCGATGGTGCTCTCGCTGTTCGGGGCCCGGCTGGTGCAGCTGCAGGGCCTCGATCCGCAGTCGTACGCCGCGATGGCGGCCGCCGAGGGGACTGTCGACGTGGTGCTCCCCGCCGAGCGCGGTGACATCCTCGACCGCAACGGCCAGCCCCTCGCCGCCTCCATCGACGGGCTCATGCTCGTCGCCGACCCCAAGCTGACCGAGGACCAGGCGCCCGAGATCGCTCGGTTCCTCAGCCAGAAGCTCGAGGTCGACTACTTCACGGTGCTCAAGCGGCTGCGCCAGAAGGGCAGCCGCTTCGAGTACCTCGCGCGCCACGTCCCGTCGACGCTCGCCACGGACGTGCTCCAGGAGGCCGAGGACCGTGGCTACGACGGGCTGTCCACCCGCCGCGACGCGGTCCGCACCTATCCGGGCCACGACATCGCCGCGAACCTGGTCGGCTTCATGGGGACCGACAAGCCGTTCGGCGGCCTGGAGGAGATCTTCAACAAGGTGCTCTCGGGCAAGGACGGCAGCGAGAAGTACGAGGTCGGGGCCGGCAACCGGATCCCGCTCGGCGACAACACCACGGTCCCGGCGGTGGACGGCCAGGACCTGCACACGACCATCGACCGCGACCTGCAGTGGTACACCCAGCGGGTGCTGCGCCAGGCCAGGGAGGCGTCCGGCGGCACGTCGGCCATCGCGGTGGTCATGGACTCCCGCACCGGCGAGGTGCTCGCGCTCGCCGACGACCCGACCTTCGACGCCGACGACCCGGGTGCGTCGACGGTCAGTGACCGGCGGGCCCGCTCGCTCAACCTCTCCTACGAGCCCGGCTCGGTCGAGAAGGTGCTCACGCTCTCGGCCCTGATCGACGCCGGCAAGGTCAACGCGCGCACCAAGATGCTGGTGCCCGGCGACCTGCACCGCCAGGACCGCGTCATCCACGACCACTGGGACCACGGGCTGATCAAGCTGACGCTCGCCGGCGTGCTGGCCAAGTCGTCGAACGTCGGCACGGTGCTCGCCTCCGACCGGTTCGCACCCGGTGAGCTCCGCTCCTACCTCGCCAAGTTCGGCCTCGGCCAGCCCACCAACGTCGGGCTCGGCGCCGAGTCGCGAGGCAACCTGCCCGACCCGAGCGTGTGGAACAGCCAGATCGGCGACCGGATCGCGTTCGGCCAGTCCCTCTCGGTCAACGCCATGCAGATGGCGGCCGCGGTGAACACGATCGCCAACCACGGCGTCCGCGTGGACCCGACGCTGATCCAGGGCCAGGCCAAGCGGGACGACGGCATGGAGATCGGCACCGACGTCTCCACCACGCGTCGGGTCGTCTCCCCGGAGGCGGCGCGGCAGATGACGCTGATGATGGAGCGGACGGTCGACCCGGAGGACGGCGTCGCCCCGCTGGCCCAGGTGCCGGGCTACATCGTGGCCGGCAAGACCGGTACCGCCCAGCGGGTCGGCACCTGCGGCACCGGTGCGGACAAGCATGGCTGCTACGACGGCACCAACACGGTCTCCTTCGCCGGCTTCGCCCCTGCCCAGAACCCGCGGTTCACCATCTACGTCGTCATCCAGGCGCCGAAGATCGAGGGTGCGGGCGGTGGCGCCACCGCGGGCCCGGTGTTCTCGAAGCTGATGGCCTTCGCCCTCCAGCGGTACGGCGTCGCCCCGATCGCCACGAAGCAGACGCGCCTTCCCGTCGAGTGGTAGGACTCCCGACATGGGGGTGAGCGCACAGACCCGGCCTGCGCGGCCACCCGAGACGCGCCTTCGCGAGCTCGCGGACTGGCTGCGCGATGCGTCGTACGACGTCACGGTGGCCGGCGACCTCGACCCCGTGGTCACCGGCCTCACCCTCAGCTCGCAACGCACATCTCCCGGCGACCTGTACGCCGCCCTGCCCGGCTCCCGGGCGCACGGGATGGCCTACGCCGCTGACGCGCTGGCCGCTGGTGCCGTCGCGATGCTCACCGACCCGGCCGGTGCGAAGGAGGCCCCGGACGGCGTACCGCTCCTGGTCGTCGCCGACCCGCGCGGGCTGCTGGGGCGGCTCGCGGCGCGCGTGTACGGCGAGCCGGCCGCGGCGATGCGGATGATCGGCGTGACCGGCACCCAGGGGAAGACCACCACCACCCGGCTCGCCGAGGCCGGGCTGGAGTCCGTCGGCGTTCGCGCCGGGGTGATCGGCACGGTCGGGACCCGGATCGCCGGTGAGGAGGTCAAGACCGCGCTCACCACGCCGGAGGCGCCGGACCTGCACGCGTTGTTCGCGGTGATGCGCGAGCACGACGTCGCGGCGTGCGCGATGGAGGTGAGCAGCCACGCGCTGGTCATGGGCCGGGTCGACGGGGTCGTCTTCGATGTGGCCGCCTTCCTGAACCTCGGCCGCGACCACCTCGACTTCCACACCGACGAGGAGGACTACTACCGCGCCAAGGCGTCACTGTTCACTCCCGAGCGGGCCCGGCTCGCCCTCGTCGGCGTCGACGACGAGCACGGCCGCCGACTCGCCGGCGAGACCGCGCTGCCCGTCCGCACCTTCTCGACAGAGGGCCGGGACGCGGACTGGACGGTGGCCGACGTACGTCCGGGTCCGGACGGTACGACGTTCCGCGTCCTCGGCCCGGGCGTCGACGTCGAGGGCGGCGTACCGCTCCCGGGAGCCTTCAACGTGAGCAACGCGCTGGCCGCCGTCGCGGCCTGTGGCGAGGCCGGCCTCGACGCGGCGGCGGTCGCGCGGGCCATCGCCGCGGGGGGCGGCGTGCCGGGCCGGTTCGAGCGGATCGATGCGGGCCAGCCGTTCACCGTGGTGGTCGACTACGCGCACAAGCCCGATGCCGTGCAGGCCGCGCTCGAGAGCCTCCGGCCGCTCACCGAAGGGCGGCTGGTCGTGGTCCTGGGCGCGGGCGGCGACCGGGACCCGGGCAAGCGGCCGATCATGGGTGAGCTCGCCGCCCGGCTCGGAGACGTCCTCGTGGTGACCGACGACAACCCGCGCACGGAGGACCCGGCCGCCATCAGGGCCGCGGTGCTGGGGGGCGCGCGATCGGGTACTGCCCAGGTGGTCGAGGAGGGCGACCGGCGGGCCGCCATCGCGACGGCACTCGGCCTCGCCCGGCCCGGCGACATCGTGATCGTGGCCGGCAAGGGGCACGAGACCGGTCAGGAGATCGAGGGCGTGGTGCATCCCTTCGACGACCGTGAGGTGGTCCGCGAGCTGTTGGCCGACTCCGGCCCCCGGAGGGACTAGGCACCCCGTCCCACGGCGGGCCGCGTCGGACTCCGGGGCGGCGTACGGAATCATGGCCCAGCGGTCCGGGTCCACGTGGAAAGGGAGGGTGATGAGAGGCATCCTGCTCAGCGGCGCCATCGCGCTGATCATCTCGCTCCTGGGCACCCGCATCGCCATCAACCAGTTCCGCCGCCTCGGCCTGGGCCAGCCGATCCGCGACGATGGTCCGACCAGCCACCACACCAAGCGCGGGACGCCCACCATGGGCGGGGTCGTGATCATCCTGGCGACGGTGGTCGGCTACTTCGTGGCCAAGCTGGTCACGATGAGCCCCCCGACAGGGTCCGCGCTGTTGCTGCTGTTCCTCTTCGTGGGGCTGGGGCTGGTGGGCTTCCTCGACGACTACATCAAGGTGACCCGGCAGCGCAGCCTGGGCCTGCGCAGCAAGGCCAAGATGATCGGCCAGACGGTCGTGGCGCTGGTCTTCGGTGCCCTCGCGCTGTTGCCGTCGCTGAAGGACGAGAACGGCCTGACGCCGGCGTCCAAGCACATCTCGTTCATCCGCGACTGGCACAACGTCGCGCTGCCGACCGTGGTCGTGATGGCGCTCATCTGGTTGATCGTCACCGCGACCAGCAACGGGGTGAACCTCACCGACGGCCTCGACGGCCTCGCCGCGGGCGCCTCGATGATGGTCTTCGGCGCCTACATGCTCGTGAACATCTGGCAGAACAACCAGTCCTGCGCCTCTTCCCGCCTCGACCCCGCCAACGCGAGCCTGTGCTACTCGGTCCGCGACCCCCTCGACCTGGCCATCGTGGCGGCCGCGCTCACCGGCGCCTGCTTCGGCTTCCTGTGGTGGAACGCGTCGCCGGCCGCCATCATCATGGGCGACACCGGCTCGCTGGCACTCGGCGGTGCCCTGGCCGGGCTGGCGATCCTGACGCGCACCGAGCTGCTGTTCATCCTGCTCGGTGGGCTGTTCGTCGTCGAGACCCTTTCGGTGCTGCTCCAGGTCGCCTGCTTCAAGGTCACCAAGAAGCTCACCGGCACCGGACGTCGGATCTTCCGCATCGCGCCGATCCACCACCACTTCGAGATGCTCGGCTGGGAACAGGTCACGGTGACGATCAGGTTCTGGATCATCACCGGCATCTGCGTCGCGACCGGCCTCGGCGTCTTCTACGCCGAGTGGGTCTCGGGCATCGGATGACGCCCCTGGGCCTGGGCCGCCACGAGTCCTGGGAGGGGGTCCGGGCCGTGGTCGCCGGGTTCGGGGTGTCCGGGTTCGCCGCCGCCGACAACCTGCTGCACCTCGGGGCCACGGTCACCGCGCTGGACGAGAAGCCCGACGGCAAGGAGGCGAAGGCCGAGCTGCTCGAGGTGCTGGGAGCGACCGTGCGGCTGGGTGCCGGCACCACGGCCACGCTCCCCGACGACGTGGACCTGCTGGTCACCTCACCGGGCTGGCGGCCGGACGCACCACTGCTGGCGCAGGCCCGCGACCGCGGTGTCCCCGTCTGGGGCGAGGTCGAGCTGGCCTGGCGGCTCCGTGACCCGAACCACCACACGCCCTGGCTCGCGGTCACCGGCACCAACGGCAAGACCACGACGGTCCAGATGCTCGACGCGATCCTGCGCGCGGCAGGGCTGCGCAGCGTCGCGGCCGGCAACGTCGGGCTGCCGCTGGTCGAGGCGGTCATGGACCCCGCGCCGTACGACGTGCTGGCGGTGGAGCTCTCGAGCTTCCAGCTCCACTACACCGACTCGATGAGCGCCGAGGCCGCCGTGGTGCTCAACGTCGCCGAGGACCACCTCGACTGGTACGCCTCGATGGCGGACTACGCCGCGGACAAGGGCCGCATCTACCAGCGTGTGCAGCGCGCCTGCGTCTACAACGTCGCCGACCCCGCCACTCAGGAGCTGGTCCGCGAGGCCGACGTGGTCGAGGGCGCGCGGGCGATCGGCTTCACGCTCGGGATGCCCGCGGTCGGCATGCTCGGCGTCGTCGAGGACATCCTCGCCGACCGCGCCTTCATCGAGGAGCGGGAGAGCAGCGCCGCCGAGCTCTGCACGTTCGCCGACCTGGCGACGCCCGGCACCCCCGGCCCGGCGCCGCACACGATCCAGAACGCCCTCGCCGCTGCCGCCCTGGCGCGCGCCCACGGCGTACCTCAGGCCGCGGTCCGCGACGGGCTGCGCGGCTTCCGGCCGGACGGTCACCGGATCGCCCTGGTGGCCGAGCGCGACGGTGTCGTGTGGGTCGACGACTCCAAGGCGACCAACCCGCACGCGGCGCTCGCATCACTGCTGGCTTACGACCCGGTCGTCTGGGTGGCGGGCGGTCTCGCCAAGGGTGCGTCGTTCGACGACCTGGTCCGGACCGTCGCCGGCCGGCTGCGCGGCGCGGTGCTGCTGGGCCGGGACCGGGACGTCATCGCGGAGGCCCTCGTGCGACACGCACCGGATGTGCCGGTGATCATCGTGGACACGCGTGAGACTGCTGTGGCAGAAGGTGACCATGCGTCTGATGAGGAAGAACCCATGCGACGCGTCGTGGCCGCCGCGGCCGGGCTCGCCCGGCCGGGGGACACGGTGCTCCTCGCCCCGGGCTGCGCCTCCCAGGACATGTTCACCGACTACGCCGCCCGCGGGGACGCCTTCGCCGCGGCGGTCAAGGAGCTGACCGGCTAACAGGACTCGGAAGGGGCCGCTGGGGATGACCACCGCGAACCCCGAGG
>JAWWPK010000078.1:0-2966 GCA_033854925.1 Nocardioidaceae bacterium
CGAGGACGAGGACGGCTTCTGGTACATCGTCGACCGCACCAAGGACATGATCGTCACCGGCGGCTTCAACGTGTTCCCGCGCGAGGTCGAGGACGTCGTGGCCCAGCACCCGGCGATCGCCCAGGTCGGCGTGATCGGCACGCCGGACGAGAAGTGGGGCGAGGCGGTCACCGCGATCGTCGTACTCCGTGAGGGCCATGAGCTCACCGACGAGGTGGTCCACGAGATCCAGGACATGGTCAAGGAGCGCAAGGGCTCGGTGCAGGCGCCCAAGCAGGTGATCGCCACCGACGCGCTGCCGCTGACCGGCCTCGGCAAGCCGGACAAGAAGGCACTGCGTGCGCAGTACTGGACGGGAGAGCGCTCCGTTGGTTGAGTCGAGGCGCAACAGACCTGGGGCACCGAGTAGGAGCGCGTGACGTCGGACAGCCGCTACGCCTCGCTCACCCGCGAGCAGCTCGCCACCTTGGTCCCGGAGCTGCTGCTGATCGGGCAGCTGATCGACCGCTCCGGCATGGCCTGGTGCATCTCGGCTTTCGGCCGCGAGGAGATGGCGCAGATCGCCGTCGAGGAGTGGGCCTCGTCCTCGCCCGTCTACACGCGGCGGATGCAGCAGGCCCTGGGTTACGCGCCGGCGGAGCCCGGACACGGCGACGTGGTCACGATCTTCAAGGGACTGCAGCTCGACATCGGAGCGCCGCCGCAGTTCATGGACTTCCGCTACACCGTCCACGACCCGTGGCACGGCGAGTTCCACCTCGACCACTGCGGTGCGCTGATGGACGTCGAGCCGATGGGGCCCGACTACGTGCGCTCGATGTGCCACGACATCGAGGACCCCACCTTCGACGCCACCGCGGTCGCCTCGAACCCGAAGGCGCAGGTGCGGCCGCTCCATCGGCCGCCACGGGCCTCGGCCGACCAGGCCGCCGACCGGCGCCCGCACTGCGCGTGGACGGTGATCATCGACGACTCGCACCCCGAGGTCGCGCCGATCCCGGCCCTGGCCAAGGTGGCCGGGTCGCACGCCGCGTCTCTGACCCTGGGACCCATCGACGCTGCGGACACCGGACTCGCGGACTACGCCGGCCCGCTGGTCTCCGACCTGGACTTCTCGGCCTTCTCTCACTCCGCCCTGGTCCGGATCGCCGACGAGGTCTGCGTCCAGATGCACCTGCTCGACCTGGGCTTCCTGATCGCGGTCCGCGCCCGCGCCGAGTCGGGGGAGCAGGCGGCGGACATCTCCACCCGCCAGCTGGTCGGCATCGCCGGCGTCGCGGCCGAGCGGATCCACCGCGCCCTCGGCACGGACGCCTTGGAGACCCTCCGGCTGCACCCGATGCTCAACCCGGCGGCGTACGTCGCCGCCTCGTTCGCCGACTCGTCGGTCACGGTCTCCGCCACCGCTGCCCACCATGACGGAGGCTGGATCACGCTCTGCGGACCGTCGTCGATACGGCCGCTCCAGGCTGCGGTGCGCGCGGTCGACCCGCACCTCGACGTCGAGGTCATTGGCACCGACACCGACTGGACCGCCACCGTCGTACGCCGCGACGGGCCGGCGCCCGACTTCGACGAGGTCGCAGTCACCCGGATCAGCACCGGCGCGGCATTCACCTTCGAGCCCCGCCGGTCGCTGCCGATCACGCCGCTGTGACTGGGTCCCGCAGCTCGAAGAAGTCCCGTGCCCGGAACCGGAACGCCGCCGCGACCAGGTTCGCCGGGAACGTCTGCACCCGGGTGTTGTACGAGCGCACGTTGCCGTTGTAGAAGCGGCGGGCCGCCGCGATCCGGTCCTCGGTGAGGGTCAGCTCGCGCTGCAGCTGCAGGAAGCTCGTGCTGGCCTTGAGGTCCGGGTAGGCCTCGACCCGAGCCAGCACCGACTGCAGCGCCCGGGTGACGGAGTCCTCGAACCCCTCGCGGTCGTGCGGTCGGTCGTCGCGGTGCGCGGTGGCGTCCTCGCGGGCCCGGACCAGCTGCTCGAGCAGCTCCCGCTCGTGGTCGGCGTACCCCTTCACGGTCGCGACCAGGTTGGGGATCAGGTCGTGCCGTCGCGACAGCTCGACGTCGATGTCACCCCACGACTCGTCCACGAGCGTGCGCTGCCGGACGAACCGGTTGTGGCTCACGACCACGCTGATCACGAGCAGTAAGGCCACGCCGATCAGCCACCATGCCAGCGGGGTCATCCCCATCCTTTCGACACAGTCCTTCAGCCCTGTCCTTTGAGGCGCAGCCAGACGAACTCCGGCACCCGGTCGGTGATGCCGTCCATCACCTCGATCGTCGCGTCGATCTGGGCGGGCGTCCGCTGCCCCTGCGCGACCATCAGCATCGAGTCCTGCTCGAACCGCCAGCCGACCTGCCGGTGCTGGAGCAGGTACTCCATCATCTGCGGGTGCAGCACGTCGGAGGCGAACTTCCGGTCCGGGCAGCTCACCGTGAACGCCCGGTTGAAGTCCTCGGACTCGAGGTCGATGTCGTTGCCGGTGAGCCTGCCGACGAACCGGTCGAGGAAGCTCTCCGGGTCCACGCTCAGCGGTGGCATGAAGACGCCCATCGAGAGCCCCAACACCGAGAAGCGATGCACGGTGGTCGTGGTGGTCTTCCCGTTCGACGTCCGGGTCTTGTACTCGTAGTCGAAGGACACCAGGTCGCGGTCCTCGTGGCTGCCGTAGAGCACGTTGTAGGCGCGGCGCCCGAAGCCGAGCCCGAACGGCGGCCCCGTGAACCGCTCCACCAGCAGCGGCTGCTCGGCCTCGAACCGCCACCCGTGCGCGACGGCGTACGTCGCCATCTCCTCGCGGCGCTTCTTCGCGGCGAGATAGCTGAACACGACGACCAGGACGGCGATCGCCAGGAAGGCGGCGAAGATCAGCACGACGCCGGAGGCCACGGGGCCAAGTATGGGGTGGCCGACCGCCGGTGGTTGAGGAAGGCGCGCTAGCGCCTGTCTCGAAACCCGG
>JAWWPK010000079.1:0-2827 GCA_033854925.1 Nocardioidaceae bacterium
TGACGTGACGTCGCTCGTTCCTCGCGCCGTCCGCGTCACGCATTCTCCTTCGAGAAGACGTTGGTCCCCCACCACAGGGCCAGCGCGAAGATCAGCACTGCCCAGCTTGTCCCCCACATCACGTTGCTGCTGCCGAGATCTCCGGTGAAGGCATCCCGGGCGGCGTCGACGATGTAGCGGAACGGCATGAACGCCGAGACGTTCTGCAGCCACTGGGCGCCGAGTGTCATCGGCAGCAGGATCCCGCTGAGCAACAGGATCGGCATCATCACGACGTTCACGACGGGAGCCATCACGTTCTCGTCCTTGGTGGCCATGGCGAGGGCGTTGGAGGCCGCGGCGCAGGCACCGCCCACGAGCAGCGTGATCACCACGCCGAGCACGACGCCGGCGACGGACCCGCGCATGCCGATCGCGAAGCCGAGGCCGACCAGGATCAGCGCCTGGACGAGCAGCTGCAGTACGTCGCGCCAGAGCCGCCCGACCAGCAGCGCCGAGCGCGCGGCGGGGGTGACCCGCTCGGCCTCGATGACGCCCTCGCGCCACTCGCCGATCAGCGAGAAGCCCGCGAAGAAGGCGCCGAACATGCCCAGCTGCACCAGCAGCCCGGGCACGAGGAACGTGTAGGCGTTGGTGGTGCCGGTGTCGAACTGCGCGACCAGCGGCTTGAGCAGCGGCCCGAAGAGCAGCAGGTAGAGGACCGGCTGCATGATGCCGATCAGCACCCACGCCGGGTTGCGGAGGTTCATCCGGATCTGCCGGCGGAACACGACCGAGCACTCACGCAGATACGTCGTCACAGCTGCTCTCCTTCGGGGGCGTCTGCCTCGTCGGCGTCGCGGAGCGAGCGGCCGGTGAGGGTGAGGAACACGTCGTCGAGGGTGGGCCGGATGACCTCGATGGCCTCGAGCCCGACGCTCGAGGCCTCCAGGTCACGTAGCAGCCCGGGCACCGCCTTGCCGGCGCGCGAGACCCGGCCGGAGACGTGCCGGCCGTCGACCTCGACGCTGTCGCTGATCGAGGCCAGCTTGTCGCGGGCAGCCGCCACCTGCTCGTCCGAGGACAGCTCGAGCGAGACCAGGTCGCCGGATACGTTGGCCTTGAGGTTGTCGGAGGTGTCGCTGGCCACGATCTCGCCCTGGTCGATGATGACGATCCGGTCGGCCAGCGCGTCCGCCTCGTCGAGGTAGTGCGTGGTGAGGAAGACGGTGGCGCCCTCGTTGGTGCGCAGTGCCTCGATGTGCTCCCAGAGGTTGGCCCGCGCCTGGGGGTCGAGGCCGGTGGTGGGCTCGTCGAGAAACATCAGCTGCGGACTGTGGATCAGTCCCATCACGATGTCGAGCCGGCGCTTCTGGCCCCCGGACATGTTCTTCGGCATCCGCTTCCACAGCCCCTCGAGCTGGAAGGTGTCGAAGAGCTCCTGCCCCTTGGCAACGGCGTCCTTGCGGGCCATCCCGTAGAGCATCCCGTGGTCGACCACCTCGTCACCGGCGTAGGCGCCGGAGAACGTCGACCCGACCTGCGAGCAGTAGCCGATGCTGCGCCGCACCTGGACCGGGTCGGTGGCGACGTCGTAGCCGGCCACGCGGGCGGTGCCGGCAGTGGGTTTGAGCAGGGTGACCAGCATCCGCAACGTGGTGGTCTTGCCGGCGCCGTTGGGGCCGAGGAAGCCGACCACCTCGCCCTCAGCCACGTCGAGGTCGAGGCCTTTGACGGCGTGGACCTCCTTCTTGTTCTTGCCCCGTCCGGTGTGGAAGGTCTGCACCAGCCCTCGTGCCTCGATCACCGAGCCCGCGCTCATCAGCTCTCCTTGCTTTCGTCTGGGGTGCCGATGAGTGTCGACTCGTCCTCCGACGGCGACTCATCGGTCACGACCACGTGACCGCCGTGAGCCGGCGCCACTCCTGCCGCGGGTCGGTGCGGTTCCACAGCCGCAGGTAGAGCTCGACCGCGGTCCCGGTGAGCTCCCAGTCCGCGTCGTCGGAAGGTAGGCGGGCGGCGGTGTGTCTGCTGGTGACCGCGGGCCGGGGTCCCATCGAGACTTCCCACCAGTCGGCAAGATCCTCGGGGCAGACCACCAGCATCGCGTCGGCGTCGCAGCGGAGCCGCGAGCGCGATCGGGTCAGGAAGCCGCCGAGCAGCTCGTCGATCCCGTCGCCGGCGAGCTCAGGGTCGATCCAGACCTCGTCGGGTCGCGGCGGGCGGCCGAGCGAGGCCGCCAGCGCGTCGACCGCGTGCATGGTCGTCTCGTGGCACTGCCGCCGGGCCCAGAACTCCCGCGCCGGCGGGGCGTCGTTGAGGAAGACCAGTGCCTCGAGGTCCTCGGGTGCACCGTTCACCGCCTCAGACAGCGCCGACGCGCCGGCCGCCAGCCAGGCCAGCGGGTGCTCGGAGTCGCGGCCCGAGGTTTCGTACGCCGCGACCTCCTCGTCGCTCGGGCGCTCGCCGCGCAGCAGCGCGGCGGCCCAGCGGTGCACCATCCCTTGGTGCGCGACCAGGTCGAGCACCGTCCAGTCGGGGCAGGTCGGCACCGGCGCCTCGAGACCCGCCCGGTCGGCGTACCGCACGAAGGCGCGCATCGCATCGCTCAGCCCGGCGAGGTGCTGGGCCGTGGTCAGGTGGGTTGGCACCGGGCGAGCCTGACACCGCCGCCCACATGGGGGCGACCGGATTACGAACGGGGCAGGTACTTGCTGACGTCAACGGGCAGCTCGTCGGTGTCCCAGGGGAGCATCAGCCGGTCGGGCGCCTCATGGTTGTAGGGCTCGGTCGGAAAGTTCACGAGGTGCGCCTCGTGGGGCGTCGGGTTGTAGTGCAGGTGCCACAC
>JAWWPK010000080.1:0-8555 GCA_033854925.1 Nocardioidaceae bacterium
CATCTGCCGCCGGGGCTGCGCAAGGGCGACGAGAGGTAGCGAGACGTAGCCGGCAGGAAAGAACCCGTCACGCTGCGCGTGACGGGTTCTTGTTGTGATCGGGTGACGCTCGTTCGTTCAGCTGGGTGCCACGTGCGCCGACACGGCGCTTCTGCCAAGGGGGCCCTTCGGGCCAGGGACGGCAGTACCGCCGGGTCGGCGTTGCGTAGCTTCGCTACGCGCAGTCGAAGCAGATCAGCTTCTTGGCGTCCGCCAGCTGGCTCCGGTGGTGGACCAGGAAGCAGCTCATGCAGGTGAACTCGTCCTCCTGCTTGGGCTTCACCTCGACCGCGAGCTCCTCGTGTGAGAGGTCCGCGCCGGGGAGCTCGAAGGACTCGGCCGCCTCGGCCTCGTCCTCGTCGACCTTGCCGGAGTTCTTGTCGTGGCGACGCGCCTTGAGCTCTTCAATGCTCTCTTCGGACTGGTCTTCTTCACTCTTGCGCGGGGCGTCGTAGTCAGTCGCCATGTCTTCTCACTCCCTTCGGCCGTTCATTCACGTCTGTCATCCCTCGAGACCGACCTGAAACGCCGTCGGCAGGGGAGGATTGTGCACCATCAACCCGGGAACGGTCACACCGGCGGACGTTGCGGGACTGGAACACTCGGCAACCGGCGCCTATTCCTTACTCAAGCGGGCGGTGCCGCCAGGTACCCAGCGTCGGCGATCGCACTCCTGAACTCGTCGAACCCGGCCTCGGGAGCGGCGATGACGATCAGCCGGCCACCCACCCCGCGGTCGGTCTCCACCCGGGCCCCCGCGGCCGTCGCGATCAGCCCGCCGGCGGCGTGGTCCCAGAGGTTGACGCCCTCCTCCAGGTAGCCGTCCAGGGAGCCCTGCGCCACCGCGCACAGGTCGAGCGCACAGGAGCCGAACCGGCGGATGTCGCGGATCCGCGGCAGCAGGTGCAGCAGCGCCGCCGCCTGGATCTCGCGCTGGTGCGCCTCGTAGGAGAAGCCGGTGCCGATCAGCCGCTCGGCGAGCGGGACGACGGCGCGCACCCGGATCGGTAAGCCGTCGCGCTGCGCCGGTCCGCCCCGGGTGGCGGTGTACTCGAGACTGGTCGCGACGTTGAGCACCACGCCGGCCACGACCTGGCCGTCCAGCTCGGCGGCGATGGACACGGCGTACTGCGGGATGCCGTAGAGGAAGTTCACGGTGCCGTCGATCGGGTCGACGATCCATCTCACGCCGGAGGTGCCGGCCTCGTCGTCCCCTTCCTCGCCCACGACCGCGTCGTCCGGGCGGGCGTCGAGGAGGGTCCGCCGGATCAGCCGCTCGGCGCTCCGGTCGGACTCCGTCACCACGTCGACGTCGCTGGACTTGGTCGCGGCGACCTCGACGCCGCGAGCAGCGCCGGCCTCCACCAGTCGGGCGGCGTCACGTGCGGTGCGTACGGCGAGCTCGAGCAGCTCGGCCGGATCGGTCATGCCTCCTCCCCGCATAACGCCGGGCGTTCCCCGCGCGGGTTGGGGCAGCAGCCCACCGGGCAGCGGTCCCACAGGGGGCCGAGCGCCCCGACGCTGGCCCGGACGACGTCCTCACCGCGCTCCGCCGCGGCGCGCTCGAGGAGCAGGTCGCGGACCATCGCGACGAAGCGGGCGTCGGTGCCGGGGGTGGCCGCGCGCCGGGCCGGGAGGCCGAGTCGGTCGGCGGTGGCCAGCGCCTCGGTGTCGAGGTCGTAGACGACCTCCATGTGGTCGGAGACGAAGCCGATGGGGACCAGTACGACGGCCGGCACGCCGTCCTTCGCGAGGCCCTCGAGGTGGTCGTTGACGTCCGGCTCGAGCCACGGGACCTCCGGCGGCCCGGAGCGCGAGCAGAAGACGAGCTCGTGCGGGTGGACCACCCCCGTCTCGTCGGCGATCCGTGCGGCCACCTGGGCCGCGACGTCGAGGTGCTGCTCGACGTACGCCCCTCCCGAGCCCGGGGGTCCGGCGCTCTCGGCCATCGGGATCGGGATCGAGTGGGTGACGAACACCAGGTGCGCGCCGTCGCGCAGGTCGTCGCCGAGCCCGGCCAGAGCCGCAAGCACCGCGTCGGCCACCGGCTCGACGAACCCGGGGTGGTTGAAGTAGTGCCGGAGCTTGTCGAGGACCGGCGCACCCCCCTCACCGTCAGCAACCGTCGAGACGGCGTCGTAGAGGTTCTCGCGGTACTGGCGGCAGCCCGACCACGACGAGTAGGCGCTGGTCACGAAGCAGGCGGCCCGAGTGACGCCGTCCTGCTTCATCCGGCGCACGGCGTCGGTCAGGTAGGGGTCCCAGTTGCGGTTGCCCCAGTAGACCGGCAGCTCGATCCCCGCGTCGGCGAGCTCCTTCTCGATGGCGGCGAGCAGGTCGCGGTTGAGGTCGTTGATCGGCGAGCGGCCGCCGAACAGCGAGTAGTGCTGGCCCACCTCGGCCAGTCGCTCGCGCGGGATGCCGCGGCCGGCGGTGACGTTCTCGAGGAAGGGCACGACGTCCTCGGGCTTCTCCGGGCCGCCGAACGAGACCAGCAGGAGCGCGTCGTACGGCGCGACGTCCGGAGCCTCCACAGCGTGAGTCTAGAGAGGGGGCGCAGGCACCTAGGTTGGGCCCCGATGCTCTCGTCGTACCGCACGGTCCTCTCCCGGCCGGGTGCCCTCCGGTTCTCCGCCGCGGGCCTGGTCGGGCGGCTGCCCCTGTCGATGGCGGCCCTGGGGATGCTGCTGCTGGTGCAGGCCGACACCGGCTCCTACGGCGTCGCCGGGTCGGTCTCGGCCGCCTACATGGTCGCCAACGCGATCGCCGCCATCCCCATGGGCCGACTCGTGGATGCGCAGGGGCAGGGCCGGGTGCTGGCGCTCGGCAGCCTCGTGTTCGGCGCGGCCATGGTCGCCCTCGTCGTCACCGTGCAGGCCGAGTGGCCGCTCTGGGCGTCGTACGCCGCAGCGGCCGTGGCCGGCGGCAGCCTGCCGCCGATCGACGCCTGCGTCCGCACCCGCTGGGCGCACGTCCTGGGCCGCCCCGACGAGGTCGAGACGGCCTACGCGTTCGAGGCCGTCGTGGACGAGTCGGTCTTCATGATCGGGCCGATCGTCGTCACCCTCCTCGGCACCCTGGTCGACCCGGTGGCGGGGATCGCGGCCACCGTGGTGACCGGCGTCGGCGGGAGCCTGGCGTTCGCCGCGCAGCGTGGCACCGAGCCACCGGCCCACCCCCGCGACCCGGCGGCCGGGGCCCGGGTGCCGCTGCCGTGGCGGACCCTGGCGCCGCTCACGGTCGTCTGTGTCGCGCTCGGCCTGATGTTCGGCGGCACCGAGGTCATCACCGTCGCGTTCGCGGACGAGCACGGCAGCAAGTCGGCGTCCGGGCTGCTCCTTGCCCTGTGGGCGCTCGGCAGCCTGATCGCCGGCGCGGTCACGGGGGCGATGACCTTTCGTCGAGGACTCACCGACCGGGTCCGGTGGGGAGCTCTCGGGCTGGTGGTGGCCATGGCACCCCTGGCGCTGGTCGACTCGAGAGGGGTGATGGCGGCCCTGATGCTGGTCGGGGGCTTCGCCATCGCACCGACCCTGATCGCGACCACGGCCATGATCGAGCAGGTCACGCCAGCGGCCCGGCTCACCGAGGGGATGGCCCTGCTGCAGACCGGGCTTGTCGCCGGCGTCGCTCCCGGCGCCGCCCTGGCCGGCATCGTCGTCGACCACGACGGTGCCTCGCCGGCGTACCTCGTCCCCCTGGGCGCAGCGGTGCTGGCGGCCGTGGCCGCGCGAGCGCTCCCGGGGCGAGCGACCGACAAGGAGTTGGGAGCCGTCGCACCTCCGCTCTAGCCTCGCAGGGCCATGCCGCTCTTCTCCTCCTACCGCCGGATCCTCGCGACGCCCGGCGCACTGTTGTTCTCGGCGACCGGGCTGGTCGGCAGGCTCCCGATCTCGATGGCGGGGCTCGGCATCGTCCTGCTGGTGCAGGCCGGCTCCGGCTCGTACGGCGTGGCGGGAGCCGTCGCCGCGACGTACCTGGCGGCCAACGCGATCTGCGCGATCGTGCAGGGGCGGTTCATCGACGGCTGGGGCCAGCGCCGGGTGCTCACCGTCCTTGCCGCGGCGTTCGGGCTGGCCACCGGCCTGTTGGTCGTCGCCGTCGAGGCTGACTGGCCGCGGTGGGTCACCTATGTCACCGCTGCGCTGGCCGGCGCGACGCTCCCGAACATCGGCAGCTGCGTCCGGGCCCGATGGACCCACGTGCTCGAGGGCGGCCCCGGCCTGCCGACCGCCTTCGCCCTGGAGTCGGTCGTCGACGAGATGGTCTACATCGTCGGACCGATCCTGGTCACGGTGCTGGCCACCCTGGTCGATCCGGTGCTGGGCGTGGCGGCCGCCGCGGCGGCCGGCACCGTCGGCAGCCTGGCGTTCGCGGCCCAACGCCGCACCGAGCCGCCGGCCCACCCGCACCACCACAGCGAAGGTGTCCGGCCGCGAATGCCGTGGCGCACCGTGCTGCCGGTGGCCGTGGTCTGCGCGGCCCTGGGCATCCTTTTCGGCGCGGCCGAGGTGACCACGGTCGCCTTCGCCGACGAGCACGGCCACAAGGCCTGGTCCGGCGGTCTGCTCGCCGTGTGGGCGCTCGGCAGCCTCCTGTCCGGGCTGGTCACCGGAGCGATCACCTGGAAGCGCCCCACAGCGTTCCGGGTCCGGGTCGGCTCGGTCGGGATGGCCTGCGCCATGGCTCCGCTCACGTTGATCGGAACGATCCCGTTGATGGGGGTCTTCCTCCTCATCGGCGGTGTCGCGATCGCGCCCACCATGGTGGCCACCATCTCGCTGGTGCAGGAGTCGGTGCCGCCGTCCCGGCTCAACGAGGGCATGGCGATCCTCCAGACCGGCATCGTGGCCGGCGTCGCTCCGGGAGCCGCGCTGAGCGGCGTGGTGATCGACGCCTCCGGCGCGTCCTCGGCGTACCTCGTCAGCCTGGCCGCCGGGGTCGTGGCCGCCCTCGCCGCGCAGGCGCTCCCCCGGCAGCTGTCGGTGCAGGCCTCTCTAGGCTCGCGGGGTGAGCACCTGGACGAACTGGTCCCGTCTGGAGACGGCCCGGCCGACGCGTGAGGCCACGCCGGCAGACGCCGGCGACGTCGTCGCGGAGGTACGCCGCGCGGTGGAGTCCGCGAGCACGGTCAAGATGGTCGGCACCGGCCACAGCTTCACCGCGATCGCGGCGCCCGAGGCGACCATGCTCCGGCCCGACGGACTCACCGGGGTCGTCGCGGTCGACCACGACGCTCTGACGGTGACCGCCCGCGCCGGCACCCCGCTGAAGGTCCTCAACGCGGAGCTCGAGGCGCTCGGGCTGAGCCTGCACAACATGGGCGACATCGCCGAGCAGACCCTGGCCGGCGCGATCTCCACCGGCACCCACGGGACCGGCGGCACCGCCGCCGGGCTGGCCGCGCAGGTGGTCGGACTCGAGCTGGTGACCGGCACCGGCGAGCTGCTCCGCGCCACTCCCGACGAGAACCCCGACGTGCTCGAGCTGGCGCGGGTCGGGCTCGGCGCGCTCGGGATCCTCACCACGATCACGTTCCGCGTCGAGCCGGTCTTCGTGCTGGAGGCCCAGGAGCAGCCGATGTCGTGGGACGAGGCGCTCGACGGATTCGACGAGATGACCGCGGCGGCCGACCACGTCGACATGTACTGGTTCCCCCACACCGACCGGATGCTCACCAAGCGCAACACCCGGCGCGGCACCGACCTCTCGGTCGCGAAGCCACTGTCCAGGCGCCGGGCCTGGTTCGACGACGAGTTCCTGCAGAACACCGCGTTCGGCGTCCTCACCGCCGGCGCCAACCGCGTCCCCGGCGTCATCCCGCGGATGAACCGGATGAGCGCCTCGCTGCTCAGCGCCCGCGGCTACTCCGACGTGCCGCACCGGGTCTTCACCGCCTCGCGGCGAGTGGTGTTCCGGGAGATGGAGTACGCCGTCCCGCGCGCGGCGGGCCTCGACGCGCTCCGCGAGTGCCGGCGGGCGCTGGACGCCTCCGACCTGCGGATCAGCTTCCCGGTCGAGATCCGGGTGGCGCCCGCCGACGACGTACCGCTGTCGACCGCGAGCGGCCGCGACACCTTCTACCTGGCCTTCCACACCCATCGCGACGCCGAGCACCGCGACTACTTCGCGCTGATGGAGCCGATCCTGCGGGCCCACGACGGGCGGCCGCACTGGGGCAAGGTGCACACCCGGACCGCGGCCGACCTGGCGCCGGCGTACCCACGCTTCGGGGAGTTCCTCGCGCTGCGCGACCGGCTGGACCCGCACCGGGTCTTCGCCAACGACTACCTGCGGCGGGTGCTGGGTGACTGACCTGCGACGACCGTCAGCCGGATCCCCGGCGTGGCGCACGCTCACGGTCCCGCTCGCGGGTGGGCCGCTGTCGTAGGCTCGCGGCATCCGGACAGAGGATCACGACGAGGAATGTCGGCACCCGAACGCACACCCAGCCCACCACCGGTCGGAGCACGCCCTCAGAGTCCGACCGGTGGCTTCCTGACGCTCCTCGGAGTGACGGCGGACGGGCGCTGGCTCAGGCTGGTCGACCCGCACGACCCGATCGGCCGGGAGTTCACCGTCGAGATCGACGCCCGGATGCGGGCGGCCCTCGGTGTCCAGCCCGCGACCCGACCCGAGAAACCGGTGCCCAAGGTGGAGACCCAGATGGACAGCACGCTGCGACCCCGTGACATCCAGGCCAGGATCCGGGCCGGAGAGACCCCTGAATCGGTCGCCGCCGCTGCCAAGACCACCGTCGAGAAGGTCATGCCCTACGCCGCCCCGGTGCTCGCCGAGCGCGAGCACGTCGCCCAGCGCGCCCAGCGTTCGTCGATCCGCCGGCCCTCGAGCGAGGCACCGCACGGCGCGCGCACCCTCGGCGACGCCATCACCGGCCACCTGCACGAGCGCAACATCGACCCCGAGGTCATCGCCTGGGACGCCTGGCGCCGTGAGGACGGCCGCTGGGCGCTGACCGGCCGCTTCTCGATCCAGGGTCGCGACGGTCTCGCCGAGCTCACCTTCGACCAGCCCGGCAACTTCGTGGTGCTCGACAACGACGACGCCCGCTGGCTGGTCGGCGACCTCGCCGACCCGGTCGCCGAGCCGGAGCCCGAGCCGGGGGTCCGCAGGCTCGCGGCGGTCCCCGTCGAGGACGAGCACCAGCTGACGCTGGGTGACGACGTGCTCGGCATCACCGACGAGCCGATCGAGGCGTTCCTCGACGACGCGCCGGGCCTCGACGAGAGCGAGCTGGTCGAGGAGGCCGCCGACGCGGCGGCGCTCGACGAGGACCCTGACGACATGGCGCCGGAGCCCCCGCGCCGCCCGGTCAAGAAGACCCGCGGCCGCGCGTCGGTCCCGAGCTGGGACGAGATCATGTTCGGCGGCCCCGGCAACGGAGACGGCGCCTAGGCGCGTCTCCCAGCACCCGATCCGAGCGGGACTGCCCAAGGTCATTACCGGCCGGTAGTCTCCGCCCATGGCGTACTTCGTGACCGGCGCGACGGGGTTCATCGGCCGGCACCTCGTCCAAGAGCTCGTCGACCACCGCGAGGGCACGATCTTCGTGCTCTGCCGGGCCTCGTCGATGGACCGGATGGAGTCGCTGATCCAGTCCTGGGGCTCCGACCGCGTGGTCCCCGTGGTCGGCGACCTGGCGGCCGACCGGCTCGGCCTGGCCGACGGCTGGATCGACGAGCACCGCGGCAACATCGACCACTTCTTCCACCTCGCGGCGATCTACGACATGACCGCCGACGACAAGACCAACGAGACGCTCAACGTCGGCGGCACCCGGCACGCCCTCGAGCTCGCTGAGGCGCTGCAGGTGGGCCGCTTCCACCAGGTGTCGTCGGTGGCGGCGGCCGGCGACTACCACGGGACCTTCGACGAGACGATGTTCGACGAGGGCCAGCACCTGCCCTCGGCGTACCACCGCACGAAGTACGAGTCGGAGAAGATCGTCCGCACCGAGGCGACGGTGCCGTGGCGGGTCTACCGGCCCGCGATCGTGGTCGGGCACTCCGAGACCGGCGCGATGGACAAGGTCGACGGCCCCTACTACGTCTTCTCGCTGATCAAGCTGATGCGGGACAACCTGCCGGGCTGGCTGCCGCTGGTCGGCGTCGACCTCGGCGACACCAACGTGGTGCCGGTCGACTACGTCGCCAAGGCGATGGACCACCTGGGCCACCTGCCCGACCGCGACGGCGAGGCGTTCCACCTGGTCAACCCGGACCCGCAGCCGGTCGTCGACATGGTCAACGCGTTCTGCAAGGCCGCCGGCGCACCGACGTTCGCGACCCCGGTCGACCGGCGGACCACCGGAGCGCTCGGGCTGCTCCCCCGCGCGCTGCGCCCCTCGACGCTGATCAACGGCGTCATCAAGTCCGCGCCGGCGCAGGCGGTGCTCGACCTCACCATCGGTCGGCTCGGCGTGCCTGCCGAGGTCCTGGCGCACA
This sequence comes from Nocardioidaceae bacterium, assembly GCA_033854925.1. Lineage (GTDB taxonomy): Bacteria > Actinomycetota > Actinomycetes > Propionibacteriales > Nocardioidaceae > Nocardioides. The sequence continues at coordinate 8,505 of JAWWPK010000080.1, forward strand.
CGTCGTTCGTCCCGGTCTTCGACTCGCGGCGCACCGAGAAGGCACTGGCCG
>JAWWPK010000081.1:0-8710 GCA_033854925.1 Nocardioidaceae bacterium
GGCGTCCGGGTCGGACAGGACCGTCACCATGTGCTCGCCGACGATCTGCTCCACCGGCGCGGCCAGGATGGTGACGCCACATCCCTTGAGGTGGGCCGGACACCTGTAGATCCGCGGCTTGGTGCCATCGGCCAGACCCTTGTGCCTGGTCGCCCCGTTCATCGTGCGCTGGCAGGACGAACAGATGAGGAGGCCGGTGAGCAGGAACCGGCCCGTGGGCCGTCGGCCTCGGCGGCGGGAGGTCAGCAACGCCTGGAGACCGTCGTAGGTCTCGGTGTCGAAGACCGGCTCGCCCTTCATCTTGGCGACGTCCTTGCCGTGGTGCTCCACCCATCCGCCGTAACGGTGGGCACCCAGGACGCGGCTCAGGCTGCCACCGTCCCAGGTGTTCCCTCGGGTGGTGGTCACACCGCGCCGGTTCAAGTCGGCGGCGAGGGTCTGCAATGACTCTCCGGCCAAGGTCCGCGAGGCCAGCTCACGCAGGACCGCGACCTCGGCGGGAACCTGCACGAGTCCACCTGTCTCGAACCCGAAGGCACGTCCAGATCCCATCGGCTTCCCGCTGGCCATGAGCTCCGCTAAGGCGTCACGGACCCGCTCGCTGGTGTTGTCGGACTCGCTGGCGGCCTGGTTGGCGGCACCGCGGGCTTCACGGCGACCGTTGGCCGTGTCCAGGTCGATATGGCCAGCCAACGGGCCGCGGATCACCAGGCCGCGTCGCTCCGCCAACTCGATCAGGGTCTCCATGTCGCCGGGGGCGCGGGTGAACCGGTCGAGCTTGTAGACCAGGATTCCCGCGACTTCGCCGCGGTCGATGGCGGCCATCATCTCGATCCATTCCGGCCGCTTCGCGCCCTTTCGTTTCCACGCCGACCAGTGGTTGTCCACGAACACCAGGTGGTCGGCGATGGGGAGGTCGTTGGCGGCCGCGTACTCGCGGCACTCCTGCTCCTGGCGTTCTACCGTCTCGGTGTCGCGGCCAGGCCGGGCGCCGGGCTGGATCGGCTTCTTCCGGCTCAACCTGCAATAGATCGCGAAGGGCCTAGTCTCGGTCTTGATGTTTCGCCGTGCCGCCATGGTCCACGCTCCTGGTGTGATGCTACCTATTGGGGTGTCGCCCGAAGGGAACCAGTTCTGCGTCCTGAGGTCCGCGGCGGAGCTGGCGGCGCAGCAGGGCCCGGAACCGGAATGAGAGCGGGGGAGTCCCACCGAGCATGCTGAGTCGGCGGGAACTGTTGCGCGCCGGGACGCTGGGCGGCCTGGTGGTCGCGGCTCCCGGAGTCTTCGTGGGGTGCTCCGACGGGGGTGGCCCGAAACCGAAGCCGGGCGACAACGGGATCCGGCTCGTGTCGTCCGACGTGGCCCGCGACGCTGCCGATCCGGCCGTGATCGGCGCGGGCGCCGAGTCCGTCCTCGCTCTCGGCGCGGGGCTCTACGGCCAGCTCGTCGGCGGAACGGGCAACCTGGCGGTGTCGCCGTACTCCGCGGCCGTCGCGCTCGCCATGACCGTCAACGGCGCCGTGGGCGCCACCCGCGACGAGATGCTGGCGGTCCTGGCCGCTGCCGACACGGCGTCCCTCGACGACGGGCTGAACGCGCTGACGTCGTACGTCGAGTCGCTCGCCGGTCCGGTCCCGCACGTGAAGGACGCCGAGATCGCGCTCGCCTCGGCGAACCAGCTGTTCGGCCAGGCTGGGTTCGACTGGCAGAAGCCGTTCCTCGACGCCCTGGCACGGAGCTTCGGCGCCGGGCTCCGCGAGGTCGACTACGAGGGCGCCGCAGACGCCGCGCGCGCTGCCGTCAACGGGTGGACCGCGGACCAGACCCACGACCGGATCCCCGAGATCATCCCGTCGGGGGCGATCGACGCGACGACCCGGCTGGTGCTGGTCAACGCGCTGTACTTCAAGGCTCCCTGGGCGGTGCCGTTCGAGCCCGACGCGACCACGGACGACGAGTTCCACCTCGGTGACGGCTCGACGGTGTCGGTGCCGACCATGCATGGCGGCGCCGGCTACGGCGAAGGCGACGGCTGGCGCGCCGCCCACCTGACTTATGCCGGTGACACTCTGGCCATGACTGTCGTCCTGCCCGACGAGGGCCGCGAGGACGACCTCGACGCGCTGGTCGCGGGCGGAGGCCTCGACTCGCTGCTCGAGGTCCAGGGATCGGAGGTCGACCTGTCCCTGCCGCGCTGGAAGTTCCTCGTCGGCGAGTCGCTCAATGACGCGCTCAACGGCCTCGGCATGACGACCGCCTTCGACGCCCAGGCCGCGGACTTCTCCGCGATGACGACGGACGACCAGCTCGTCGTGGGCAACGTTCTGCAGCAGGTGTTCATCGCGGTGGACGAGGCCGGCACCGAGGCGGCCGCCGCCACCGCGGTCGTGATGGACGTGACCAGTGCGCCAGCGGAACCACCGGAGCCGCTGGTGGTCGACCGGCCGTTCCTGTTCGTGATCCACGACGTCCAGCACGGGACGCCGCTGTTCCTCGGCAAGGTCGTCGACCCGCGCTCATAGGGGTGTCGGCGGGGGCTCGTAGGATCGAAGCATCACCCCCACCCGTCGCCGGTTGGGGGCTCTCGTGCTGTGCCCTTCTGATCCCGATTGGTGACCCTTGACGCTCTCCGGCCTCTCTGACGCCGTCCTCGCCGACCCCACCCTCGACGAGGCGATCGCCGACGCCCGCGGTGGCATGGTGCGCGCCCTCGACCTCACCGGCCCTGCCGCGCTCCGGCCGTTCGTGGTCGACGGGCTGGTGCGTGCCGACCGCACCGTGCTGGCGGTCACGGCGACCGTGCGCGAGGCCGAGGACCTGGTCGAGGAGCTCGGCTCGCTGCTCGACCCCAACACGGTGGCGCTCTACCCGAGCTGGGAGACGCTGCCGCACGAGCGGCTCAGCCCGCGCAGCGACACCGTCGGCAGGCGCCTGGCCGTGCTCCGCCGGCTGGTGCACCCCGACTCGCGGAGCGCCGCGCACGGTCCCCTCAAGGTCGTGGTCGCGCCGGTCCGCTCGGTGCTGCAGCCGCAGGTCAAGGGACTCGGCGACCTCGAGCCGGTCGAGCTGGTGCCCGGCCAGACCGCACCGATGGAGGACGTCGTGCAGCGACTCGCCGACGCGGCGTACTCCCGCGTCGACCTGGTCGAGCGGCGCGGCGAGTTCGCCGTCCGCGGCGGCATCGTCGACGTGTTCCCGCCCACCGAGGAGCACCCGCTGCGCGTGGAGTTCTGGGGCGACGACGTCGAGGAGATCCGCAGCTTCTCGGTGGCTGACCAGCGCACCCACGAGAAGGTAGACCGCCTGTGGGCGCCGCCGTGCCGCGAGCTGCTGCTCACCGACGACGTGCGCCGCCGCGCGTGGGAGCTCGGCGAGCAGCACCCCCAGCTGGTCGAGCTCACCGACAAGATCGCCGCCGGCATCGCCGCCGAGGGCATGGAGGCGCTGACGCCCGCGCTGGTCGACGACATGGAGCTGCTGATCGACCTGCTGCCGGCCCGCACCCACGTGCTGGTGCTCGACCCGGAGCGGGTCCGCCGCCGCGCCCACGACCTGGTCGCGACCAGCGAGGAGTTCCTCGGCGCCAGCTGGGCCGCGGCGGCCAGCGGCGGCGAGTCGCCGATCGACCTCGGCGCCGCTTCCTACCGCGCCCTCGGCGACGTCCGCGCACACGCGCTCGCCGCCGACCAGAGCTGGTGGACGGTGAGCCCGTTCGGCCTCGCCGACGACGCCGAGTCGCTGCTTGCGGACGACGACGACGGCGGGGTGCCCACCCGCACGCTGCCGATGCAGGCCGCCGACGCCTACCGCGGCGACGTCGACCGCGCGTTCGCCGACCTCGCGCGGTGGCGCTCCGAGGGGTTCCGCACGGTCGTGCTCCACCCCGGCCACGGCCCGGCCCAGCGCACCGTCGAGGCACTCGGCGAGCGAGACGTCCCGGCCCGGCTGGTCGACGCGCTCGAGGACGCGCCCGACTCCGACGTGGTCACGGTGGCCTGTGGCGCGCTCACCCACGGCTTCGTCGACGAGGCCAACCGGCTGGTCCTGCTCACCGGCGAGGACATCTCCGGCCAGCGCGCGTCCACCCGCGACATGCGCCGGATGCCGGCCCGGCGCAAGCGCCAGATCGACCCGCTCGAGCTCTCCGCCGGAGACTACGTCGTCCACGAGCAGCACGGCGTCGGCCGCTTCGTCGAGATGAGGCAGCGCGAGGTGGGCGGCGCGGTCCGCGAGTACCTCGTCATCGAGTACGGCGCCAGCAAGCGCGGCGGGCCGCCGGACCGGCTCTTCGTCCCGGCCGACGCGCTCGACCAGGTGACCCGCTACGTCGGCGGCGAGCAGCCGAGCCTCGACCGGCTAGGCGGCGCCGACTGGGGCAAGCGCAAGGGCCGCGCTCGCAAGGCGGTTCGCCAGATCGCGGCCGAGCTGATCAAGCTCTACGCCGCCCGGCAGGCCACCCACGGCCACGCGTTCGGCCCGGACACGCCGTGGCAGCGCGAGCTCGAGGACGCCTTCCCGTTCACCGAGACCCCCGACCAGCTGACCACCGTCGACGAGGTCAAGGCCGACATGATGAAGACGGTCCCGATGGACCGGCTGGTCTGCGGCGACGTCGGCTACGGCAAGACCGAGATCGCGGTGCGCGCGGCGTTCAAGGCGGTCCAGGAGGGCAAGCAGGTCGCCATCCTGGTCCCGACCACGCTGCTGGTGACCCAGCACCTCTCGACGTTCCAGGAGCGGATGAGCGGCTTCCCGGTCCGGATCGAGGGGCTGAGCCGCTTCCAGACCGACAAGGAGGCCCGCATCGTCGTCGAGGGGCTCGCCGACGGGACCGTGGACGTCGTGGTCGGCACCCACCGGCTGCTCAACCCGGACATCCGCGTCAAGGACCTCGGGCTGATCATCGTCGACGAGGAGCAGCGGTTCGGCGTCGAGCACAAGGAGCAGATGAAGCGGCTCCGCACCTCGGTCGACGTGCTGTCGATGTCCGCGACCCCGATCCCGCGCACGCTGGAGATGGCGATCACCGGCATCCGCGAGATGTCGACGATCACCACCCCGCCCGAGGAGCGGCACCCAGTGCTGACCTACGTCGGCGGCTACGAGGACCGTCAGGTCACCGCCGCCGTACGCCGCGAGCTGCTGCGCGAGGGCCAGGTCTTCTACATCCACAACCGGGTCCAGTCGATCGAGAAGGCCGCCGCCAGGATCCGCGAGCTCGTCCCGGAGGCGCGGGTCGCGGTCGCCCACGGCCAGATGGGGGAGCACCAGCTCGAGCAGGTGATGCTCGACTTCTGGGAGAAGACCTTCGACGTCCTGGTCTGCACGACGATCGTCGAGTCCGGCCTCGACGTCTCCAACGCCAACACGATGATCATCGAGCGGGCCGACACCCTCGGCCTCTCCCAGCTGCATCAGCTGCGCGGTCGGGTGGGCCGCTCCCGCGAGCGCGCCTACGCCTACTTCCTCTACCCGGCTGAGAAGCCGCTCACCGAGACCGCGCACGAGCGGCTGGCCACGCTGGCCCAGCACTCCGACCTCGGCGGCGGCATGGCGATCGCGATGAAGGACCTCGAGATCCGCGGCGCCGGCAACCTGCTCGGCGGCGAGCAGTCCGGCCACATCGCCGACGTCGGCTTCGACCTCTACGTCCGGCTGGTCGGCGAGGCGGTGCACGAGTTCCGCGGTGACCAGGAGCCCGAGCTCAACGAGGTCCGCATCGAGCTGCCCGTCGACGCCCACCTGCCGCACGACTACATCCCGAGCGAGCGGCTGCGGCTGGAGATGTACAAGCGGCTGGCCGAGGTCCGCAGCGACGACGACGTCGACCTCCTGCTCGAGGAACTGAAGGACCGCTACGGCGAGCCGCCGGTCGAGGTGACCTCGCTGCTGCTGGTCGCGCGCTTCCGGGGTCGGGCTCGTCGAGCTGGCATCGGCGAGGTGACGATCGCCGGCAAGAACGTCCGGTTCGCCCCGGTCACGCTGCCCGAGTCGCGCGTGGTCCGCCTCCAGCGGCTCTACCCCAAGTCGATCGTCAAGGCCCCGGTCTCGACGATCCTGGTGCCGCGGCCACACCTCGGTGGCGTCATGGGCAAGCCGCTCGACGGGATCGCGCTGCTGCAGTGGGCGCACGGGGTCATCGATGCGGTCGTCGATCCGGTGGAGGCGCCTGCGGCGGGCTGAAGGGTTGGCTGGGCCTGCGCTCGTGGCACCGGGTTGCCGGCCCTTCGGGCCGGGGGGTGCCCGCGCCGACAGGCGTGCCGTGTCGCGGGCGGCTGCTTCCAGCCCGGTTGCGTTGGCGTGCCCGCGCCACGCCTCGCTTTCAGCGACGCGGACACCCCCGTCCCGAAGGTCCGGCACGCATCGCCCTCGCTCCGTCATCACGGTGGGGTTGGGGGCGTCGGGCTCGTCAGCGCTGCGCGCTGGCTCGCCCGACGCCCGTTGTGAAGCAGATCAGTTCCGGCGTACCGGTATCAGGGCCGGGGAGCGGCACTCCTGATGGGCATTCGCTCCCTCCCCGACACACCGAAGAGGCCCGTCATGACCGCTCTGCCGCTCAGCGCCTTCCGCCGCAGGGGTTCGCTCCAGACCCCGACCGGCTGGTCCGACCACCGCACCCGCACCTCCGCCCTCAACGGCTGGCTGGCCCGCGAGGAGGCCGTCGCTGCCGGCGCCGTTGCTCCCGTCGACCCGGCCGTGCTCGGTCTGCCCGAGCGCGAGATCCTGGTGCGAGCCCTGTTCCAGCGCTTCACCACGACGCTCGAGGGCGTCCTCGACAACGAGCTCGAGCTCGGCGCGGACGTGGCGCCGTACGCCGCGGTCCGGGCCGCCTACCACCGCGCGGCCGCGCACCGTCCCGCCGACTGGCGGGCCCTGCAGCGTGAGGCCGGCGACCCGGTGGTCGCCGAGCTGACCCGCCGACAGCACGCCCGGATCGCCAGCCGGACCGGAATCAGTGCCTCCGAGGTGAGCGCGGTCGCGGCCGAGGTCGCCATGGTCGGCACCACCACCCTCGGCCTCTCGCCCCGGGCCCGCCGCCGCAGGGTGACGCGGGTCCTGGCCCGCCGGGCGGGCTGAGCCCGGGTCGGCTGTTGCTCCGGGTCCGGTGTTCAATGGGCCCGTGCGGATGCTGCGTGTCCTTCCCGTCCTCCCCGTCGTCCTGCTCACCGGGTGCGGCGTGGCCGGCACCCAGTTCCATCCGGGCCTCGCGGCCCAGGTCGGCGACCAGACCATCACCACCCGCCACGTCGACCAGGTGACCGACGAGGCCTGCAAGGGGCTGGAGAAGCTCAGCAAGGGCTCGACCCAGCCGAACCCCCCAACGCCTCTGAGCACCCTCAGCAAGCAGGTGACGACCGCCCTGGTCGAGAAGCTGGTCGCCGAGCAGCTGGCCGACGACTACGACGTCACGACCACCCCTGACTACAAGAGCAATCTCGCCGCGGCCGAGCAGCAGCTCTCGAGCTTGAGCGGTGGCCAGAAGGACGCAGTCCAGGAGGTCGTCGAGGCACAGGCTTACATGCAGGACGTGCTCGTCCAGATCGGCGAGATCGAGCTGAAGAAGCAGGGTCAGACCGGGAGTGCCGCCCAGGACCAGTACAACGAGGGAATGAAGGTGATGGACGCCTGGGTTGCCGACCATGAAGTCGACATCAATCCCAAGTACGGACTCGACCTCGGGTCCGGCGGGCCAGTCGACACGGCTCTGTCTGTCGCGGTTGGCCAGCACGCCAAGGACGGGCAGTCGACCAAGCCCAGCACTGCTTACACCGACGCGCTGCCCGGCAACCTCGTCTGCTTCGACTGAGACCGTGACCCCACCAGCCTCCGGGGAGCCGCTGCTGGAGTTCCTGGCGGTGATGCGGCGGCTGCGCGCCGAGTGTCCGTGGAAGCGGGAGCAGACGCACCGCTCGCTGGCTCGCTACCTGCTCGAGGAGACCCACGAGACCCTCGAGGCGATCGACACCGGCGACGACACCGGTGACTGGGAGCAGCTCCGGGAGGAGCTCGGGGACCTGCTGCTGCAGGTCTACTTCCACGCCGTGATCGCCGAGGAGTCGGGGGCGTTCACCATCGACGACGTGGCCCGCGGCATCACCGAGAAGATGTACCGCCGCAACCCGCACGTCTTCGGCCCGCAGCCCGACGACCCGGCCGACGGCCCGCAGGACGCGGCCGCCGTGAACGAGGTCTGGCAGGCGATCAAGGAGCGCGACAAGCCACGGGCATCACCCACCGACGGACTGCCCGACACCCTCCCGGCCCTGCTCTACGCCGCCAAGGCGGTCGAGCGCGGGGGCTCCGCGCCCACCCTGCCGATCGACCTGCCGATCGACCAGCCGATCGACCAGCCCGCCGACCTCGGCGACCGGCTGCTGGCCCTGGTCGCGGAAGCGGTCGGCGACGGGATCGACCCCGAACAGGCCCTCCGCGACGCCGTACGTCGCCACAGCTGACCACCTCCCGAGATCGGTCTCGGGAGGCCACTAGGCTGGCGGCCCAGCAGTTGATCCGTGCATCTTCCCCGACTTCCCCACACCAGGAGCACCGACCCGTGGCATCCATCGAAGCTGTCGGCGCCCGCGAGATCCTCGACTCGCGCGGCAACCCCACCGTCGAGGTCGAGGTGATGCTCGACGACGGGACCTTCGCCAGAGCGGCCGTCCCAAGCGGCGCGTCCACCGGCGCGTTCGAGGCTGTCGAGCTGCGC
>JAWWPK010000082.1:0-26564 GCA_033854925.1 Nocardioidaceae bacterium
TCGAACACCTGGCCGCCCGCGCGCTGGTCCTCGGGATCACTGCCCTCGAGGCCGACGTGCTCACCGAGAACCACGCGATGCTGACCGTGTTCTCGGCCGCCGGCTACACCAACGGTCGCAGCTTCGAGATCGGCACCGTGGTGCTGACGCTCGGCACCGGCGCGACCGAGGAGTCGACCGAGCGTGCGGACTCCCGGGAGTTCGGAGCCGAGGCCCGGTCGCTGAGGCCGATGCTGCACCCCGCCGCGGTCGCCGTGGTCGGCGCCCGCTCCGACGGGACAGGGATCGGGGCGACCGTGCTCCGCTCGATCGTCGATGCCGGCTTCCAGGGCCGCGTCGTGGCCGTCCACCCGCGCGCCCACGAGCTGGCCGGGGTGCCGACGTACACCTCGCTGCTCGAGCTGACCGGTGAGCTCGACCTGGTCGTCATCTGCGTCCCCGCAAGCCTGGTCCTGGACGTGTTCCGGGACGCCGTCGCGGCCGGCGTACGGGCCGCGGTCATCGTGTCGTCGGGGTTCGGCGAGCTCGGCGAGGAAGGCGCGCGGATCCAGCACGACCTCGTGACGCTCGCGCGGGCCCACGACGTGCGCGTGGTCGGACCGAACTGCCTGGGCCTGTTGTGCAACCACCCGGACCTGCGCCTCAACGCCACCTTCCACGACGCCGTGCCGCCCGTCGGCGGCCTCGCTGTCGCCAGCCAGTCCGGCGGGGTCGGCATCGTCCTGATGGACCTCGCTCGCGAGCTCGACCTGGGCGTGCACACCTTCGTCTCACTGGGCAACAAGGCCGACGTCTCCAGCAACGACCTGCTGGCGGCGTGGTACGACGATCCCGACGTGACCGCTGCGGCGCTCTACCTGGAGTCGTTCGGCAACTCGGCGAAGTTCGCGCGGTTCGCGCGGCGCTTCGCCCGGCGCAAGCCGCTGCTGGCGGTCGTCGGCGGCCGGTCCGCCAGCGGCAGCCGGGCCGGCGCCTCACACACCGCGGCGGCGGCCACGCCCGGGGTCGGCGTGGACGCACTCTTCGCGCAGGCCGGCGTGATCGCCTGCCGCGACGCCGAGGACCTGGCCCGCACCGCGGTGCTGCTCACCGAGCAGCCGCTCCCCGCAGGGCGACGGCTCGCGATCCTGTCCAACGCGGGCGGCATGGGCGTGCTCGCGGCCGACGCGGCCGCGGAGGAGGGGTTCGACGTCGTCGAGTTCTCGGCGGGACTGCAGCACCGGCTGGGGGAGCTCGTGCACGGCACGACCGGCACGTCGAACCCGGTCGACGCCGGCGCCGGGGTGTCGCCGACGCAGCTGGCCGCCCTGTTCGCGGCCATCCTCGGCTCGGGCGAGGTCGATGCGGTCCTCGTGGCTCCGGTCGCGACCGGGGTCACCGACGGCAGCATGACGATGACCGAGCTGGTGCGGGCGCGCGCGCAGCATCCGGAGATCCCGGTGGTCGGCGTACCGCTCGGGGGCCTCCCGCCGGCGGCGCCGACCACCCCTCCGATCACGACCTACCGGACCAACGCCTCGGCCCTGCGGGCCCTCGGACGCGCCGTCCGCTACGCCGAGTGGCTGGCCGAGGAGTCCGAGCCGCCGCAGCTCAGCGACCCGGCCAAGCTGGTCGAAGCGCGCGGACGGGTCCGCGGCACGCTGGCAGGAGTGGACAGCCGATGGCTCGACGCCGCGCAGAGCGCTGAGCTGCTCGAGGCCTGGGGCATCCCCTTGCTCGGGTCCGCGGCCCACTCGGCCGCCGAGGCTGTGGACTGCGCCAGGCGGGTCGGGTTCCCGGTGGCGGTGAAGGTCACCGATGCGGGCATCGTCCACAAGACGGAGCTCGGACTGGTGCGCACCGGGCTACGGACCCGCGAGCAGGTGCGACAGGCCTACCGCGACTTCCGGATCGCCGTCGGCCACGCCCCCGAGGTCCTGGTGCAGCCGATGGTCTCCGGCACGGAGATCGCCCTCGGCCTGGTGCGGGACCCGTCGATGGGCCCGCTGGTCATGGTGGCCAGCGGCGGCGTGGCCACCGACGTCTGGGACGACCGCACCTTCCTGGTGCCTCCGGTCTCACCGGCCGAGGCGACGCGAGCCATCGGCTCGCTGCGGATCTCGCGGCTGCTGGCGGGCTTCCGCGGGGCGCCCGCCGGTGACCTCGCCGGGTTGACCGGCCTCGTGACCGCCCTCGGTCGCCTGGCCATCGACGTTCCTGAGCTGGCCGAGCTCGACCTGAACCCGGTCGTCGTCAGCGCGGACGGCTGTGCCGTCGTGGACGCGAAGGTGCGGCTGGCTACGCCGATCGGACCGGACGGCCGCGCTCCCCGGCAGCTGCGCCCGGTGAGCTGAGCTGGTCCGCTCAGCGGACCGCCGGTCGCTCGGCCACGGCAGGCAGGTCGAGGTCGATCACCCGGTCGACCAGATCGAGTCCGACGTCGGTGTGGGTGATCCACAGGACGGAGCGGGAGCGCTTGCCGGTCAACAGCTCGGCTGCCAAGGCGGTGGCAGTGGCGTGGTCGAGATGGCTGGCGGGCTCGTCGAGGACCAACAGGGGCTGGTCGGCGAGCAACGAGCGCGCCACGCCGAGCCTGGCCCTCTCCCCGCCGGACAGACCCGCGTGCCCGTCGCCCAGCCAGCTGTCGAGCCCGTCCGGCAGGGTCGCCAGCCAACCGGCGAGCCCGGCGCGGTGGAGCGCATCGCGGACCTCGTCGTCGGTCGCACCCGGGCGGGCCAAGCGCACGTTCTCCACAACCGTGGTCGCGAACACGTGCGGATCGTCGTCCACCAACCCGGTGGACCGACGCACGTCGTCGAGGGCGAGGTCTCGCAGGTCCTGCCCGCCGTGGCGGACCACGCCCAGGACCGGGTCGAGGAAGCGGACCAGCATGGCGGCGACCGTGCTCTTGCCCGACCCCGAGGCTCCGACGAGCGCCACTCGGTCACCTGGATCCAGGCGGAGTGAGCACTCGGCGGTGGCCGGCGCCCGGGCGTCCCAGCGTCCGCGGACGCCGTCCATCGTTGCGTCGTGCCGGCCCGACACCGCCTGGCCGACGGTGTCCCGCACCGCGGGCGCGAGGCGGGACAAGCGCGCCAGCCGCGCAGCGGCGGCGTCGGTGCGTGCCGACAGCGCCCCGGCCTCGGCCAGCGGCGCAGCCACCTCCGCGAGCGCGAGCGGCGTCAGCAGGAGCAGCGCCATCATCGGGCCCGACAAGGTGCCGCCGGCCACCGCAGGCGCGGTGACGACGGCGAGGCAGGCCATCGTTCCGGCCACGCCGGCGAGGCACCAGGCCCGCGCAGCACCTGCCCAGAAGGTGGCGCTCGTGGCCGCGGCGCCCAGGCCGTTGCTGACCCGCGCCACGTCATCCGCGCAGCGGTCCGCTGCCTGCCACATCCGGTGCTCTCGAGCCAGCTGGACCACCTCGACGACCCTGGCCGCCAGGTCAGCACGCAGCGCGACGGCGGTGCGTTCGGCCGTGTCGGCGCCACGCCTCCCGATCCACCAGGTGCCGAGGCCGGCGACGACTGCGCCGCCGCCTACGACGACCGCAGCGGCAGGGTGGACGAGCAGCGCGACGACCGTGGCCAGGGCGACCACGATGGCGTAACTGCGCCCCGGCATCCGTACCCGTAGCTCGCGGTCCACGATGCTGTCGACGTCGTCCACGATCGATGTGAGCAGGTCGCCGCGGCGACGGCCGAGTCGTCCGGGGGTCAGTGGCACGACGGCGTCGTAGACCTCGACCCGACGACGGGCCAGGAGCCGGAGCGCGACGTCGTGCGAACGCAGCCGCTCGGCGTACCTCAGTGCGGGGCGGGCCAGACCGAACGCACGCACGCCCACGATCGCCACGAGCAGGGTGAGGACGGCGGGGCGGGTCGAGGCCTGCACGATCAGCCAGCCGGCCGTCGCGGTCAGCGCGACGCCGGACGCGGAGGCGAGGGCGGCCAAGACCGTGCTGACCCCGAACCTCGCCGCCGGCATGGCGACGACCTGGTCGGGCAGCGGTGCCTGCGCCGGGGTCGGCCGACTGCTGGTGCGAGCGATGGCGACCACGGGCTGTGCCGCGGGCGCCGGAAGCTGCAGGTGCAGGTCGGCGACCGCGACGAGCGCCGGTCGGTGGGCCACCACGATCACGGCGCCCCGGCGGGCGAGCTCGACCAGGGTGTCGGTGATGACCTTCTCGGTCAGCTCGTCCAGGTGGGCGGTGGGCTCGTCGAGCAGCATCCACGGGCGGTCGGCGACCACGATGCGAGCCAGGGCCAGTCGGGCCCGTTCTCCGGCCGACAGGGTGGTGCCGTCCTCGCCCAGAGGACTCTCCAGCCCCTGCGGCAGGGCCCGAACCCGCTCCTCGAGCGCCACCTGCCGCAGTGCGGTCCAGAGCCGGTCGGGGGAGGCGTCTGCTCGGCCAAGGCGCAGATTGTCGGCGATGGTGCCGCGCACGAAGTGCGGGCGCTGGGGGAGCCAGGCGACCTGCTCCTGCCAGGCGGGACCGCCCACCCGGCGTCCCCCTGCAGTGATCACCCCACCGGAGAGGGGGAGGAGGCCGGCCAGCGCGTCGAGCAGGGATGACTTGCCGCAGCCGCTCGGGCCGGTGACGACCGTGATCCCGGTGGGCGGGAGCACGGCGCAGATGCCGGCCACCGCGGGCTGGGTCCGGCGGTCGTGGGTCACCGTGACGTCCCGCAGCAGCAGCGGAGCGCCGGCCCGCGCCGGTCCGGGGAGACGAGTCGTGGTCGTGGTCGTGGCGCCGGGCTGAGGGGCGAGCGCGTCGCGGACCGCCTCGAACGTGGCCACGCCCTCGGCGGCGGCGTGGAACTCGGCCCCCACCTTGCGCAGCGGCCAGTACGCCTCCGGAGCCAGGAGCAGGACCACGAGTGCGGTGTGGAGCCCGAGCGATCCGCCGGCCAGTCGGACGCCCGTGGTGACCGCGACCAGTGCCACCGACAGGGTGGCCACGAGCTCGAGGACCAGTGCCGATGCGAACGCGATCCGTAGCGTCCGCAGCGAGGCGAAGCGATAGCGGTCGGTGATCACCGCGATCCGCAGTCCCTGGGCGCGGGCGCGACGGTGTGCCACGAGGGTCGGAAGACCTCGCATGACGTCCAGGAAGTGGCCTGAGAGCAACGACATCTCGCGCCACTGCTCACGAGCCCTGTCCCGAGTGGCCAGCCCGACGAGAGCGCCGAAGACCGGGACCAGCGGCAGGGTGGCCAGCACGATGACCGCGCTGAGCAGGTCCTGGGTGGCGATCGCGACGACCGCGAGTGGTGGCAGCACGCAGGCGAGCACCAGTGCCGGCAGGTATCGGGTCAGGTAGGGCTCGGCGGCCGAGACACCACGCGTCGCGAGCACCGACACCGCGCCGGTGGGGCCGGGTAGGGCTCGCTCGACGACAGCGGTCACGAGCTGACGCCGCAGCGAGGACCCCACGATGGCCGCTGCACGGGCCGCCGCGACGTCGGCGAGCGCACCGACGACGCCGCGTCCCACCAGCACCGCGGCGAGGACGAGAACGGGCGTGGTCAGGTCGTAGCCTCGCAGCACCGCCAGGACCAGGCCGGCCACGGCCCACGCCTGACCGAGCACCAGGCCGCACGAGACCAGGCCACCACCCACGACTGCCAGCAGCTGGCGTCGCGCGGGTGCCAGCTGCTGACGGAGCCAGGGGTCGGACGGCCTCATCCGGCCTGGATCGTGCTGGTCTCGGCGGCAAGGGTCGTGGTGGGGATGTGATGCACCGCGATCCGCTTGCGGAAGACCCAGTACGTCCACGCCTGGTAGGCGAGCACCACCGGGGTGAAGATCACCGCGACCACGGTCATGATCCTGAGCGTGTAGTGGGTCGCCGCCGCGTTTGTCGTGGTGAGGGAGACCCCGTCGGCCAGCGACGTCGGCATCACATCCGGGAAGAGGGCCAGGAACAGCCCCGCGACCCCGAGCGCGATCGCGACGAAGGTGCCGGTGAACGCCCAGCCCTCACGGCCGGCGACGATGGCCGAGAGACCGCCCACCAGTGCGGCGGCGGCCAGCGCGAACGCGATCGCGGAGGCGACACTGCCGGTGTCGAGCTGGGTCCACAGCAGGAAGGCGACCGTGACCACCGCGGCGGCGGCGCCGACCCGCAGGGCCAGGCCACGGGCGGCCACCCGGATCCGGCCATCTGTCTTCAGGGACACGAACATCGCGCCGTGGGTCAGGAACAGCAGCATCGTCGTCGCGCCGCCGAGCAGGGCGTACGGGTTGAGGAGGTTGAAGAAGCCGCCGGTGTACTCCAGGTCGCCGTCGATGGGCACCCCACGCAGGATGTTGGCGAACGCGACACCCCACAGCAGCGCCGGGACGAACGAGCCGATGACCAACGCCAGGTCCCAGTTGCGCCGCCAGCTCGCCTCGTCCCGCTTGGCGCGATACTCGAACGCGAGGCCGCGCACGATCAGCGCGACCAGGATCAGCAGCAGCGGGAGGTAGAACCCGCTGAAGAGCGTGGCGTACCACTCGGGGAATGCCGCGAACGTCGCGCCGCCGGCCACCAGCAGCCAGACCTCGTTGCCGTCCCAGACCGGCCCGATGGTGTTGATGAGCACGCGACGCTCGGTGTCGTCCTTCGCCAGCACCGGCATCAGCATGCCGACCCCGAAGTCGAACCCTTCGAGGCAGAAGTAGCCGATCCACAGAACGGCGATGAGGATGAACCAGACGGTGGTGAGCTCCATGGTCGTGTCGTCTCTCGATGTCGTGGGTCGTCAGTAGGCGAACGCGAGCGGCTTGTCGACGTCGGACCCTGGGTCCGGGGGCGCCGGTGGCTCGACCCGCTCGGCGCCGCGACCGATGTAGGTGAGCATCAGCCGTACCTCCACCACAGCCAGGACGCCGTACAGGAGCGTCAGCACGATCAACGAGGTCAGCATCTCGCCCGCGCTCACCCCGGGAGAGACCGCCTGCGCCGTTGTCATCAGACCGAAGACCGACCACGGCTGGCGGCCCATCTCGGTGAAGATCCAGCCGAACGAGTTGGCGAACAGCGGCAGGAACGGCAGGGCCAGCGCGGCCCACAGCAACAGCCGTTGCCGAGGCACTCGGCCGCGCCGGGTGGCCACCAGGATCCAGGCCGCGACCAGCGCGGCGAGCAGGCCGAGGCCGATCATGATCCGGAAGGTCCAGTAGGTCAGCCAGATCGTTGGCGTGTAGTCACCCGGGGAGTAGTACGTGGCTCCCGGGTCCTGCCCGTAGGTCTGCTGGTACTGCTCACGCAGCTGGTTGATGCCCTCGACCTTGCCGTCGCTGCTGCCGGTGGCCAGGAACGACAGCAGTCCGGGAATCTTGATCGAGAACTTCTCCTTCGATCCGTCGAGGCTGCCGATGGTCAAGAGCGAGAAGTCCGCGGGGGTCTCGGTGTCGTAGAGGCCCTCGGCGGCCGCCATCTTCATCGGCTGGACGTTGGTCATCACCTTGGCCTGGGCGTCGCCGGAGATCGCGACTCCGATGCCTGCGGCAAGCAGCAGGACCGCTCCGGTCCGCACCGCGCGCTGGTAGAGCGGGACGTCGCTCGCTGGCGTGCCCTTGCGGGTCAGGTGCCAGAACGAGATCCCGACCACGAACGCCGCCCCGGTCATGTAGGCCGAGAGCACCACGTGCGGGAACGTCACGAGCTGCACCTTGTTGAACAGGACGGCGCCGAAGTCGTGCATCTCGGCCCGCCCGGTGTCGGGGTTGAACCGGTAACCGACCGGATGTTGCATCCACGAGTTCGCCGCGAGGATGAAGTAGGCGGAGAAGAGGGTGCCGAGGTGCACCAGCCAGATGCAGGCGACGTGCACCCTGCCGGACAGCCGTTCCCAGCCGAAGATCCACAGCCCGAGGAACGTCGACTCGAGGAAGAAGGCGAGCAGTCCCTCGATGGCGAGGGGGGCGCCGAAGACGTCTCCGACGAAGCGTGAGTAGTCGCTCCAGTTCATGCCGAACTGGAACTCCTGGACGATGCCCGTCACGACGCCGATGGCGAAGTTGATGAGGAAGAGCTTGCCGAAGAACCTGGTCAGCCGGAGCCATCGCTCGTGCCCCGTGCGCAGCCACGCGGTCTCGTAGCCGGCCACGATGGCGGACAGGCCGATCGTGATGGGCACGAACATGAAGTGGTAGACGGTCGTGATGGCGAACTGCCACCTGGCGATGTCGGTCGGGTCCACGGACGGCTCCTCAAGCGTGACTGGCGCAACGCTTCCCTACGCTAGGTAGTCGGAGGCATTGGCACCCATGGCACCGGGTCCCACGCGCGTGGGACTTTGGTCCCGCCCGTCGTTGAGCGACACGGGCCTCAGGTCCAGGACCACCAGTGGCCCGGTGCCGAAGCGGGCCCGTGGCCAGCGCGCGACGTACGCCGATCGCGCCACCGAGAACTCCAGGGAGCCGGGGGTGAGCAGCCGGCCCCGCGCCAGCAGCCAGGTCCCGCGGTCGAGCACGCTCACCTCCATGGCCGGGGCGAGGTTGCGCCACCAGGACTTTCCTGTGGGATGGCCGGGCAGGACCACCAGCGAGGCGCTGCCCAAGGGCGCGGCCATGACCGGGAAGCTGAACTGCCGACCGGTACGCCGGCCGGTGACGGTGAGCACGGTCCAGCCGGCCCGGGCGGCGGGTCGGCGCCAGGTCAGGTAGCCGAGGACCGTCCGGTGGCGGACCGGTAGACCGTCGAGCGCGGGCAGCCAGGCGCTGGTCACCGCGCCGAGCGCCGCGCCGGCGACAGCACCGGTGGCGGCGCCGTACCCGACGAGCACCGGCCACGGCCAGCCGGCGCCGGCGGTCGTGGCACCAAGGAAGACGACCGGCATCGCGACCGCCCAACCGCAGGCGTTCGCGGTGGACCAGCGCCACGGATGCCTGACGTGGTGCCGCAGCACCGTGGCCTGGACGGCACCGAGCACGGCGCCCATGACCAGGCCCATCGCCGCAGCACCGAGCAGGACCAGTCCCAGAGGAGGCACCCCGCCCGCGTCGTCACCGGACAGTGCGGCAGGTGCCGATCCCGCCGCCCACCCGAGGCCGGCGACCAGCACCGTGGCGAGCACCCAGCCGGTGCGTCGTCCGCCGAGACGGTCGCGGAGCACGGAGCCCTGCAGGAGTCCCAGCGCGGTGCCCTCGGCCAGGCCGCCGGCCAGGATGAGCAGCAGACCGGCCATGGTGCCGAGCGGACCAGCCGCCCGGGCCGCGCCGGCGGAGACCGCCATGCCGAACGTCTCGGCGACGGTGCAGGCCAGCACCCAACGGCGGGTCATCTTGATACGAGGACCTCGGACACCGGACGACGCGGGGTGCGGGGCAGCTGACTGCGGCTGATCGGCTGCCAGCCGACCCTGATCACGACGAGCGGCCGCGCGAGGTCGCCGAGCACCTCGAGCTGGAACGCCGCGCGCGTCTCCGCGACCTCGATCACCTGGCTTATCGGCACGAGCGACAAGCCGTCGATGTTGGCTGCGAGCCACATGGAACCCAACCCCTCGCCCGCCGTGAGCCAGGCGGCCGGGTCGTCGTCCTGCGCGCACAGGACCACCAGTCCGTCGGAACGCTCGACCTCGAGGCCGCCCATGTCCTCGACCAGGCCGACCGCGAACCGGCTGTGTCGCCGGGCCCGGAGGTCGTGGGGGACCGGCAGTACGCCGGACGGGACGCCGTCGACCGGGCCGTGGTCGATCCACGACTGCTGCTCGAGCATCACGGGCCGGTCGTCGTGCTGGAGGTCGATGGCGCGGTTGATGAGCAGCTCGGCGTGGAACCGCTCGGAGACATCGGTCAGGGGGAACGCGCGGGCACCTTGGGACGACGCCTGGGCGGCCAGGTGGGTGAGCCGGTCGTCCGGGACCGGCCACGAGGTGAACCGGCGGCGGTCGGTGCATCGCTTGTCGATGGCCACGAGCAGCTCTGCCGCGTGCCGTGAGGGGGTGGTCGGCGCCAGGACGAGCCGCGCCAGGAGGTCCGGCTGGTCGGGGTCGGGCAACCGGGTGACCATGGCGGACCACCCCATGGCGTCCGCGGCCACCTGGGCATGGTGCAGTGCCACGCCGCAGCTGATCACCAGGTTGCGGCCGTCCGGGTCGCCCGCCGGCAGCTGGCGGGACCGGTCGGCGTACAGCTCGAGCGAGCGGGGGGTGCCCTGCCAGCGCCAGGGCTGGGTGTTGTGCACGCTCGGGGCGCGGGTGGCGAGCTCGACGATCCGCCGCAGGGTCCGCTGCGGAACCCGGCGCGGGGTCATGGCGCCTCTCGAGCGGGACGTGGTCACGAGGTCCCCTTCCGAGGGCTGTTGGAACGCCTGGGACGAGCGTCGTGGAGCTCGGCCCCAGGGCACAGGGCCGATGGTCCCGAGCAGGTGGGTCCGCTGGCAGGTTCGGGACCAAGGTCCCGCGGATCAGGGCCGATCCGCCCGGTCACCGACCGCCGAGACCAACTAACGTGGCGACGTGACTGACGCGCCCCAGGCAATGTCCGAGGACGATGCCACCCCCGCCGCCATCCGGGTCTACCTGCTCGACGACCACGAGCTGGTGCGCCGCGGCATCAGGGAGCTCCTCGAGAGCGAGGGAGACATCGTCGTCGTGGGCGAGTCCGGCTCCGCCCAGGAGGCCACCCGCCGGATCCCGGCGCTGCACCCGGATGTCGCGATCCTCGACGGCCGGCTGCCTGACGGCTCCGGCATCGACGTGTGCCGCGACATCCGCTCCGTCGACCCCTCGATCAAGGCGCTCATCCTCACGTCCTACGACGACGACGACGCGCTGTTCGCCGCGATCATGGGCGGCGCGTCGGGCTACATCCTCAAGCAGGTGCGGGGCAACGACTTCGTGGACACGGTACGGCGGGTCGCCGCCGGCCAGTCGACCCTCGACCCCGCGATGACTGCCCAGGTGCTGGAGCGGGTGCGGAGCGGTCCTCCGAAGGACAGGGAGCTGGAGGGGCTGACCTCGCAGGAGCAGCGCATCCTCGAGCTGATCGGTGAGGGGATGACCAATCGCCAGATCGCCGAGGCGATGTTCCTCGCCGAGAAGACCGTGAAGAACTACGTGTCGTCCATGTTGGCCAAGCTCGGGCTCTCCAGCCGGACCAAGGCGGCGATCTTCGCCACCAAGCACCCGCCGGCCTGACCCAGCGTCCTGACCGGCTCAGGCGGACGTCGTGATCCGTCGCCCGGTCACCTCGGTGACCTCGATCCGCAGCCGAAGGGCGCGCGGACCCGGGGGCCAGACGTCCGGCTCGGCGTCGCCCGAGGGGCCACACTCCAGGTGGCCCCGGCCCCGCATCAGCACGCTCCACCCGGACCGGGTCGCTGCGTCCACGTCGTCGACCTCGAAGGCGACCGCGCTGTCGTCGCACTCCCGGGCCGCCTCGGAGTAGGCCGTCGTGCGCACGAGCACCTCGGCCCCGGTCACCACGAAGTTGACCGGGATCACTGTCGGCCCGTGTGCACCGGTCCACGCCAGCCGGCCGACCGGCCGCGCGGCGGCCAGGGTCCAGCACTCGGCGGGGTCCAGGTCGCTCACGCGCGGCGGGGACTCGGGCTGGCTCTGCGGGCGGCTCTCCACGGCGGGCTCCTTCTCCGTTGTCGGGCACCGTCAGCATCCCGGGACGACCCCGCCGTTGGTCAGGCCCGCAAGGCCCCGACCGCGGGGACCTTCGTCCCAAGAGCGTTAGGTTGAGGCAACCCTGGGAGGAGCCCGTGGTCGAAGAGAGCGCGACGGACCGCGGCGGCGACCACCGCGCGGACCTCGAAGCGCGCGCCCTCGACGACGTGGAGTTCGACGACCTGCTGCGCGAGGTGCTGAACCGGGTCCAGGGTGTGCTCGACGAGCAGGCACGGCTGCGGCTGCTGCTCGACGCCGTGGTCATCATGGCCGCCGACCTCAGCCTGGACGGGGTCCTCTCGCGGATCGTGGCGATCGCGAGCACCCTGGTCGACGCGGAGTACGCCGCCCTGGGCGTCCTCGACAGCGGGCCCGAGAGGCAGCTGCGCACCTTCGTGCACCACGGCATGGACTCCGAGGTGGTCACCGAGATCGGAGACCTGCCCACCGGCCACGGGCTGCTGGGCCTGCTCATCGACGAGCCCCGGCCGATCCGGCTGCACGACATCGCCGCCCACCCCGCGTCGTACGGCTTCCCGGAGCACCATCCCCCGATGAGCTCGTTCCTCGGGGTGCCGGTCCGGATCCGCGGCCAGGTCTACGGGAACCTCTACCTGACCGAGAAGGCCGGCGGCGGTGACTTCACCGACGACGACGAAACGGTCGTGATCGCCCTCGCGGCCGCGGCCGGGGTCGCGATCGAGAACGCGCGTCTCTACGAGGAGGCCGAGCGACGCCAGCTCTGGTTGCGAGCGACGGCGGAGATCACGTCACTCCTGGCCGACGCCACCCAGGGCCGGGACGCTCTCCAGCTGGTGGCGGACCGGGCCCGAGAGGTCTCCGGGGCGGACGTCTCGTGGGTCGTCGCCGGAGCCGACAGCGAGAGCCTGGCGCTGCGGGTGGTCTCCGGCGTGCCCGCCGACCTCGGAGCCATGCACGACCTGCCGATGCACCACTCGCTGGCGACTCAGGTGGCCCGCACCGGTGAGGCCATCGCGGTGCGCGACCTCGCGTCCGACCCGCGGGCCGTCGACCCGTCATCGACGCTCGGATGGCCGAGGCTGGGCCCGGCGGTCATGGTGCCGCTGGGGTCCGGCACCGGCGTGCAAGGCGTGCTCGCCCTCGCGTGGACGCCCGAGCACGAGGCCGGCTTCGACTCCGTGGACGCGGCGCTGCCTGCGAGCTTCGCCGAGCAGGCGGCGTTGGCCCTCCAGATCGCCCGGTCCCGCGAGGACCAGCAGCGGCTGGACCTTCTCGAGGACCGTGACCGCATCGCACGAGACCTGCACGACCTCGTCATCCAGCGGCTGTTCGCCGTCGGGCTCAGCCTCGAGAGCACGGCCCGGGGAGCGGTCCCCGACGTGTCCGCCCGGATCGAGACAGCCGTCGACGAGCTCGACGGCACCATCAAGGACATCCGCCGCACCATCTTCGCGCTGGGATCCATGGGCGCCACGACGGACGTGCAGACCGAGATCGAGCGGATCGTGAACCGCACCGCCGACACCATGGAGTTCCAGCCGACGCTCCGCATCGAAGGCCCGGTCCGGTCCCTCATCGGCGCGCTCATCGCGCCGGACGTGCTCGCGGTCCTCGGAGAGGCCCTGAGCAACGCGAGCCGGCACGCCGAGGCCACGTCGATCGAGGTCCTCGTCTCCGCGCGCGACCAGATCGTGGTCCGGGTGACCGACGACGGCAAAGGCATGGGCGAGGTGGTGCTCGAGAGCGGCCTGGACAACATGCGCCAGCGCGCCCTCAAGCACGGGGGCACGTTCGTGGTGCGCTCCGAGCCGGGCGGCGGCACCAGCGTCACGTGGGCGGTGCCGACGACCCCAGGCGTCAGTCGCGCCCAGGAGTCCTGACCGGGCCGGTGAGGGCCGCCCGGTCGGCGAGTGCCATGCCGAGGCGCCGGCCCCACTTGGCCGCGCGGTCGAGCTCACGTGGGACCAGCGGGCCGCGGATGTCGTGGACCAGGAACCCGACGGGCTTGCCGACCGGCTCGAGACCCCGCTGTCGACCGGCGCGAGACGCGGAGAGCCCGGCGGCCTGCGGCAGCCACCGAACCTTGCTCACCCGGGTGTCGAACGTCGCGAGTCCCGGGACGTGTTCCGCATCGAGCTCGACGCTCTCCAGCCACTCGCGGAGCCCGGTCGTCGCGCGCTCGCTGGGCGCGCCCTGGCGTACGGCGTCCTCGCGGGTGCTCGCCCGGCTCATGCCGAACGCGTGCGTCGGTCCGCCGACCACCAGCAGGTCCAGGTCGGCCGCCAGGTGGTGCGGTGCCGAGCTCACCTCGACCAGGCCGGTGTCGACGCCTTCGAGCTGGAGCCCGTGCGCCACGGCACCGGCGACCTTCTCGGTGTTGCCGAACATCGACTCGAACACGACCAGGGCTTTCATGGCTCTCCTCTGAAGGGGTGTGCACCACCTTCGCCGGGTGCGGCGCGCCAAGGCAGGGGCCGAGGTCGGCGCGCGGGAGGCCCTTGGTCCCGAACCGCGCGGGCCTTCGCCTCAGGTCGGTCGACGCGCGATCAGCGAAGGTCAGGATCATGAGGACGGTCCCGGCGCGCGGCGGCACCCGGTGACCGCGACCGCGTCGGTGCCGGCCTCCCGATACGGCCCCGATCGCGTCCTGCCTGACCAGTACGGCGCCTGGGCCTTCCTCGCCCTGCCGGTGGCCCTCGCGGTGACCCGGACGGGCTGGTTCACGCTGCTGCCCGCGGCCGCGCTCGCCTGGGTCGCGGCCTACCCGGTGAGCTGGGCGGCCATCGGTCGCCTGACGGCATCCCGGCCCGAGCGGTTCGACCACGCCCTGCTGACCTGGGCGCCCGTGGCCCTGCTGGCCGGGATCCCGGTGGTGGTGGCTTGCCCGTGGCTGGTGTGGGTGATGGTCGGCTACTCGGCGCTCTGGCTGGTGAGTCTCGGCTTCGCGAGCGAGCGGCGCGAGCGCAGCCTGGCCAACGACCTCGTCCTGGTGGCGCAGTGCACCCTGATGATCCCCGTCGTGCTCGGCATCGGGGCGGCCGAGCCGGGCTGGTCGCCGCCGTACGGCGTCCTTGGCGCCCAGGTGGTACTTCCGCTGGTCGCCTGCGCGGCCGCGCTCGTCGGCTCCGTCCTGCACGTGAAGTCGCTGATCCGGGAGCGGAGCAACCCTCGGTACGCCGTCGCGTCACGTGCCTTCGCCGTTGCTGCAGCGCTGCTCGTGGCCCTGGCTGCCGAGCACACCGACCGGTCCCTGTGGGTGGCCCTGCCGTTCGTGGCGCTCGCCGCCCGCACCTGGCTCGTCCGCGGACCGGCGTGGCGGCCGGCGCAGCTCGGCATGGTCGAGCTGGCTGGTCTGGCCCTGGTCGTCGTGGGCGTCGCCCTGGTCCCGTGAGATGGGGACCAAGGGCCCTGACCTCCGTGACGGCGTCCTCCTAGCGTCGAAGGCGTCCCGGAAGCTCGGACCCGGGGCACCCACCCCCCAGGGAGCAGGCCATGCACGCATTCATCGGAGACCGGATCGTCGTCCGTAGCACCCACGATGGCGGTCCCGGCCGTGACGGCGAGATCATCGAGGTCGAGCGCGCGAACGGCCGCCCGCCGTACCGCGTCCGCTGGCACGACACCGGACACGTGAGCCTGTTCTTCCCCGGCCCTGACGCCTACGTCGACCGGGGTGGCCGGTCCGTCCAGCTGGCGTACGCCGAGCCGGCCCAGGCCGGCTGAGCGTCAGGCCGGCTGAGCGTCAGGGCGCACGGTCATCCGAGCCGGCCCTTCGCGGACTCGTACTCGGCGTCGGACAAGGTCCCCGACGCGTGCAGCTCCGTGAGCTGCTGGAGCCTGGCCAGTCTGGCCAGCTCCTGGTCAGGGGTGCTCGTGCTCAGCATCGTCGACGGCGACCCGTAGGGGACTGACGACGGTGGCGCCAATCCCGGCTCGGACGCCGCCTTCGGCCGGGACGGCGAACCGGCCCCATGGCCGGCCGCGAGGCCGGCGACCAGCACCAGTCCGAGGGCGATCACGAACCCGAGGGCGAACACGACCGTCGGCCAGGCCGGCAGCGGGGAGCGCTGACCGAAGGTGAGCTGCGGTGCGATGAAGCCCCCGACGTCGCCGTCCGTCGTCACCGAGTAGTCGCCGGCGTCCTTGACCTGCAGCTTCCAGACCCGGACGTGGGAGGAGCTGTTGACGGTCACCGTCCCGCCGATGTCCTCGGTCACGTGCACGCCGCGAGCGCCGTCGGGGCCGTCCATGCTGAAACTGAGGTTCGGCACGGTGAGCGCGCCACCCCCGCCGTTGGTGGCGAGCCGCACCGCGTAGTGGATCTCGACCTCACCCGCTGGCAGGCTGACCGTTCCCGAGCCGGGTACGTCGATCCGGCCGTACTTGTCGTAGTCGCCGCCGAAGCTGTGCCACACGAGGGTGCCGACGAAGCCGACGATGCAGAGCACCATCAGCGCGATCGACGCCCCCAGGACCCGCCGCCACATGCGCTGATCGTAGGGGCCGAGAGGGCCGCGCCCGGGGATCGGGCGCGGCCCTGCCTGGGTGGCGGTGGGCAGGGTCGAGGCCGGCAGGAGACGGGCCGGAGGATGTGAGCTGAGCGCGGGGCCTCACATTTCGGGGCGGTACGTCGTCAACTGGTTGACCGACGACGCGATCAACGGAGCGGGAGACATGACCGACCAGTCCGAGTGGGATCCAGGCACCAGAGTCGTGACGAGCCACCGCAGGCGGCTGATCAATGTCGCCTACCGGCTGCTCGGCTCCCTGGCCGACGCCGAAGATGCGGTGCAGGAGGCGCTGATCCGCTGGTACGCACTCGCACCGGAGGATCGTGAGGCGATCGAGTCACCCGCAGCCTGGCTCACGACGGTCACCAGCCGGATCTGCCTGGACCAGCTCGGCTCGGCGCGGGCACGCAGGGAGCGGTACGTCGGCGAGTGGATCCCCGAGCCGGTGCCGGACCGGGCGGACTGGTCCCTTGGACAACCGAGCGGAGCCGCCGACCCGGCCGACCGGATCACCCTCGACGAGTCGATCGACATGGCCTTCCTGGTCGTCCTCGACTCGATGAGCCCCGCCGAACGCGTGGCGTTCCTGCTGCACGACGTCTTCCGCTACCCGTTCGCCGAGGTGGCCGAGATCGTCGGGCGTACGCCGGCCGCCTGTCGTCAGCTCGCGTCCACCGCGCGGCGGCGGGTCCGGGACGCGCGACCGGTCCCCGCCCCGGCCGCCCGTCGGGCCGAGGTGGTCCGTGAGTTCAAGCAGGCGTGGGAGGCCATGGACATCGACGCCCTCATCGGCCTGCTCGACCCCGACGCGATCGCGATCGCGGACGGTGGCGGCCGGGTGGCCGCCGCGCTGGAGCCTCGCGTGGGCGCGGAGTCGATCGCCCACTTCCTTCTCCTGGTCAGCGGCCAGAGCCCCGCCATCGAGCTCGAGGAGCAGACCGTCAACGGGCAGCCCGGCCTCGTGGCCCGTCAGGAAGGCACGACGGTGACCGTCTTCGCGTTCGACGTCGCCGAGGACCGGATCACCCGCATCTGGGCGGTCCGCAACCCGGACAAGCTCCGCCCATGGAACTGACCGGGTCAGTCGCCTTCCCAGAACGGCCCGTAGTCGGCGCCCGGTCGGTAGACCAGACGCGGATCGACCGTGACCTTCTTGCGCGTGACGGTCTGGTAGGTCACGACCTTCTCGCCGTCCGGGCCCACGTGGACGACCGGGACCCGGAAGTGGATGTAGGACGTCGTGTAGGCGTTGCGGGAGTTGCCCGGCCGCCACTCGAAGTTGAACTGCTTCAGGTACTGCCGGGCGATCCGCCTGCCCTGGATGGCGACCAGGATCTCGTCGTTCACGGACCCGAGCGCGCCCCAGTTGGACGAGCCGGTGAAGACCAGCTGGGCGTTCGGGTTGCCGGCGTAGTTGCCCTGGATGATCAGGAACTTCTGGTGCGAGTAGTAGTCCAGGGTGAGGTCGAGCTTGTCGTCGGGGTTGTTCTTGACGTCGTTGTTGTTCTCGGGGTGGTAGTCGAACCCGGTGGAGCGCAGCGGCAGCCGTCCGCGCGCGGTCTTCGCGCCCAGGTGCCCCTTGGTGAGGGCACCGACGAGCCCGAAGCTGAAGCGGGCCTGGCACCCCTCGGCGAACTTCCGGCGGTAGGCGTCGGCGAGGTAGTTGCCACGGTGCCCGCGGATCGTGTGCATGTTGACGGCCAGCTTGGTGCGCACCCGCCGCCCGTCGGCCGCGGTCGTGATGCACTGGACCCGGTTGAGGATCGAGACGATCGGGTCGTTCCTCGGCCCGACCAGCTTGGGGAAGGTCACTGTGGTCCCGAAGTCGATCGCGTCGTCGCACGAGACGCCGTTCGCCGGGATCCCGCAGAACGGCGGGAACGGCGGCTGCTGCTTCTCGTAGTCCTTCTTCATGTCGTCGAAGAGGGCGACGTACTGCTTGAACAGCGGCTCGTCGTCGTCCATGAGGTAGAGGTCGTTCCACTGGTGCCGGGCGGCGTTCATGGTCATGTTCGCCGAGCCGAAGAACAGCGCCCACTTCGAGCCACCGGTCTTGGTGAACGTGTAGAACTTCGAGTGCAGCAGCCGCTTGCGGTTGTCCGTGCGGCAGCCCGAGTGGCACTTGTAGATGAAGTCCCGCTTCTTGGTGTTGGTGCCGAGGTAGCCGCGCACCATCTTCATCGCCTTGGTGTCCTGGTGGTCGTTCAGGAGCATCTGGATGTGTACGCCGCGCTTCTTGGCGGCGATCAGCGCATGGGCCACCGGGATCCGGTCGAAGGAGTAGAGCGCGATCCGGATGACGGAGCCCTTGCGGGTGTTGTTGATCGCGTGCAGCACCTGGCGCTCGATGCGCAGCCGGGAGTTCCAGCTGCCGCGCGGGTTGTTGAAGTAGGCGCCGGTCGGCACGTGGTAGCGGCCGCCCTTGCCCCGGGCGTGGTCGGACGGCACCGCCGGCTTGTCCTGGACTGCCGTCGGGGCGTACGACGACCCGTCGACAGCGGCGGTGGCCGCGCCTGCGGAGGTGGTCTGGCCACCCACGGTCAGGACCAGGACCGTCGAGACGGCGGCGGCCACGAGGGCCGGGATCTTCTTCACGTGCACCCTTTCCGACCGGAGACTCTCTCCGCACACCATTGACGCGCGTAAGGCACCGGAGGTTCGCTCTCCCTGGACGCATTCTGCGGGATGCGGCGAAGAACTCGGCATTGCCACGCGATGACTTGCAGGAACCGGACAGGTCAACACGGGTTGAACCCCCGTCGGGGGCCAGTCAGGGAGGGACCCGGGGAATCCCGGGTGACGAGAAGTGCTTGGGCTGTATAGAAAGTACGTGAGGAGGGCAGATGGCGCTGTTGAACCCGAGCCAGGCACCGGCGGTCGTGCGCCGCACGGTCCATTCCGTCGCGCCCACCGTCCTGCGTGCCGTCCTCGAGCTCGCCCTCGTCCTCACCATGTTCGAGCTGTACCGGTTCGGTCGGCTGCTGACCCGTGGTGAGACCACCGCGGCCTACCAGCACGCGCTGCAGGTGCACCACCTGGAGCGCGTCATGCACCTGCCCTCCGAGGCGACGATCCAGGGGCTGGTGCCGTGGGACACGGTGCTGCACGCGGCGAACATCTACTACTTCTCTGTGCACTTCCCCTCGATGATCGCGTTCCTGGTCTGGGGCTACCTGTTCCGGCCGCGCGTCCAGTACCGCTGGGCCCGCAACCTCGTCATCGCCCTGACCGGCAGCGCCCTGGTGGTGCACATCGTCTTTCCGCTGGCGCCGCCGCGGATGTTCCCCCAATGGGGGTTCATCGACACCATGACGGCCTTCGGCCCCAACGCCTATGCGGGCACCAGCGGCGCGATGGCCAACCAGTTCGCCGCTATGCCGAGCCTCCACATCGGCTGGGCAGCCCTCATCGCGTACGTGATCTACCGGACCGGGCCGCGCTGGCTGGCGTGGATCGCCGGCGCGCACCTGGCCGTCACCGTCCTGGTCGTCGTGGTCACCGCCAACCACTACTGGCTCGACGGGATGATCGCGCTGATGCTGCTCACGGTCGCGGTCCTGGTCATCCGGTGCCCCGTACCGCAGCTAAAAGCGCCCGTCGAGAGGGATGCTGTGTTACATCTGCCCCATGGAGACAGCTGACGGTGTTGAGCCCGGGGCGGTCGACCGGGCGGCGCTCCAGCTCATCGCGGAGGGCGTGACGGAGCTCGCCGGCTTCGAGCTCGCTGCGATCAGCATCGTCCACGACGGCCGGCTGCACACGATCGTCATCGCTGGTGACAAGAACGCCGAGGCCGAGCCGTCGACGCTGAACCCGCCGGTGGCGACCGTGCTGGCCGAGCTCGAGCACGCCGAGGACTGGGGGATGCTCAAGTTCGTCCCCCACGAGCGCGGGACCAAGGGGCTCGCCGACTACTCCTTCATCCCCGACCTCGCACCCGTCGAGGCGCCGGACGCGTGGCACCCGCGGGACCTGCTCGTGGCGCTCCTCGAGGACGACGCGGGCGAGCTGCGCGGCGTGCTTTCGGTCGACGTACCCAGTAACGGGCTGCGTCCCGACGCGGAGCAGCGCCGCATCATCGAGCAGCACGCGCGCCAGGCCGGCCGCGCGGTGATCACCCTGCTAGAGCGACACGAGTTCGAGCACGGCATGCACCGGGAGCGCGCCACGTCCGACTACCGCGGCCAGCTGATCGACGCGCTCTCCCACCAGCTCCAGAACCCGGTCGCCGCGATCACCGGCAACCTCGAGCTGCTCTTCGACAACCTCGAGGCCGGCGACCAGGCCGAGCGGCCGCTGCGCGCCATCGAGCGCGCCACCGGGCGGATCCAGGCGATGATCCACGACCTGCTGGCGCTCGCAAAGGTCAACCATCCGGACCGGCCGCTGCAAGAGGTCGAGGTCGACCTCGGTGCCCTGGTCAGCGACATCGGCGACTCGGTCCGCGCCGAGGCCGCGGCGGGCGACGTCCAGGTGGAGCTCGACCTCCCGGACGGCCCGATGCTGGTGCGGGGCGACCCGGGCGAGCTCGAGGACCTGGTCGGCAACCTGGTCTCCAACGCGATCAAGTACTCCGACCCCGGCGGCTCGGTGACCGCGTCCCTGCGGCGGGTCGTGGACGGCGGCGGGGCTGCGTACGTCGAGCTGGCGGTGGTCGACACTGGCATCGGGATCGCCGAAGAGGACCAGAGCCGGCTCTTCGAGGAGTTCTTCCGCTCCGCCAGCGTCGAGGCCCGGGCTCGGCCGGGCACCGGGTTGGGTCTGGCGGTCGTCGACCGGGTGGTGCGCAGGCACCGCGGCCGGATCGAGGTCGAGTCCGAGCTGGCCGAGGGCACCACGTTCCGGGTGCTGCTCCCTTCGATCTCGTGACAACCTGATCGCCTCCGCCGGAGTTCTGGGTGGTGTGACGGGACAGGGTGTGATCGGCGGCCGGGACCGGCAGGAGTTCGAGGCGTTCGTCGCCGGGAGCTCCGACCGGCTGCTCCGGACGGCGTACCTCCTGACCGGCGACACCGGCCACGCGGAGGACGTCGTCCAGTCGGCGCTGCTGCGGACCGCGCGCCGGTGGCGCTCGGCCCGGCAGTCCCCGGAGGCGTACGCGCGGACGGTGGTCGCCAACCTGGTCAAGGACCGGTGGCGCAGCCTCGGCCGCCGGCCTAGCGAGGCGCCGCTGGAGCACGACGTACCGCTGACGGCGCACGACGTCCCCTCCCACGACGACCGGCTCGACCGCGACCTGCTGATGCGGGCCGCGCGCGAGCTGCCGCCGGGCCAGCGGGCGGTGCTGGTGCTGCGCTACTTCGACGACCTGTCGGTCCAGGAGACGGCGACGGCGCTCGGCATCACGACCGGCACCGTCAAGTCACAGACCTCGCGCGCGCTCGCCAGCCTGCGGGCCGCGCTCGCCACCCCGACCCCTGACAAGGAGAACGTCGATGCTCACCGATGACGACCTGATCCGAGAGCTCGAAGCCGGCTTCCGCGACGAGACCATGGGGCTGACGTACGCCGGCCGGGTGCCGGCCCCGCGTCGGTCGGTGGTCCCCTGGACCGCCATTCCCATCGCCGCGGCGACCGCAGCCGTGCTGGTGCTGCCCCAGCTCGGGGGCGGCGGCGCGCCGACCGTGACCCCGTCGCCACCGCGTGCCACCCAGACCGTGCCGACGCAGGTCGACGGTTCGTTCGGGAAGCCGGGTCGGGGAGGCAACGGCGGCTCCCAGCACGTGAAGCTGGTGGCGGCGTCGTTCGAGTTCGCGGGCCGCACCTTCCACTACCAGCAGCCCGCGGACGAGCCGCAGCGCTACGTGATCTGCCAGCTCGGTGGTGTGCAGCCGCCCGTCGACGCCACCCCGGTGTCGAACCCCTACGACATCGAGGAGGCGTGGTCCGGAACGGACCAGAAGACCGGCCATGCCGCGGTCTGGGTCCAGGACTCGCGTTACTTCCACGACCAGTTCGTCGAGATGTCCAGCCCCAGCTTCACCGAGCAGGAGCTCGTGACGATGCTGCAGACCCCGCCGGACCAGCAGAAGGCCTTCTGACGTAGAAGCCGGCCCTCAGTCAGTCAGGCAGCCGGTCGGCCCTGGCCTCCACGAGAGCGGCGGGTGCGGACAGCCGCCAGGCCTCGAACGTGAGCTCGGCCAGCTCGTCGCGCTCGATGCCGTCGAGGTAGACGACCACCCAGCCGAAGCCGTAGGCGGTGTACTGCTTCTCGAAGACGTCGGGCCGCTCGGCCACCAGGGCCAGCTGCTCGGCGATCGTCTGCTTCAGCCCGACCGTGCGGGTCCGCGGCCAGAGGTAGCCGAAGGTCTTGCGGCCCACGTCGAAGGCCGACCACCGCTCGCGGTCGTGCTGGGTGACGTCGTCGAGCTGGTGCACCAGCTCGATGAAGTCCGCGATCTCGCACGCCACGTCGCGAGGTTAGTGTCCTGTCACTAGCCAGACACGGGTGACAGCGGCGACGATCGTGGGATGGTCTCAGCCCGGGCTCTGCCCGTCTCGGCGTCGACCATCGTGGGACGGGGCGCGGAGGTCGAGGCGGTCTGCGCTGCCCTCCTGACCGAGCGGCTGGTCACGCTGACCGGCCCGCCCGGTGTCGGCAAGACCCGCCTGGCGCTGGCCGTGGCCGAGTCGCTGCGGGAGCGCTACGACATGGTGGCGTGGGTGGACCTGGCCCCCGTGCGGGACCCGGACCTGGTCGCGGCCGAGATCGCCCACGCCGCGGGCGTCCGCCGGGTCGGCGCACTGGCCGACGGCGAGGTGCTGGTCGTCCTGGACAACTGCGAGCACCTGCTGGCCGCCGCCCCCACCATGGCCGACCTGCTGGCGACGATGCCGGGACTCCGGGTGCTGGCCACCAGCCGCGAGCGCTGGCGCCTCCGGGTGGAGCGCGAGCTGGTGGTGCCACCGCTCCCGATGCCTGGTGCCGACGACCTGGCCGACCTGCGCCTGTTGGCCGCGAACCCCGCCGTGGCGCTCGTCCTGGACCGGGCACCGCCTTACCTGAAGCTCGACCCTCGTACGGCGCCCGCACTCGTCGACATCTGCATCCGGCTCGACGGGCTGCCTCTGGCCCTGGAGTTCGCGGCCGCCCGGCTGCGGGTCTTCACGCCCGGCGAGCTCGCCTTCCGGCTGGGCCACCAGGTCCAGGACCTTGCGGGCGCGGACCGGGACGCCCCGGACCGGCACCGCGACCTGAGGGCGGCGATCACGTGGAGCCACGAGCTGCTTCCCGAGCCGGAGCGAGCAGTCTTCCGCAGGCTGTCGGTCTTCGAGGGCTCCTGGTCGCTGGACGCGGCGGAGCAGGTGTGCGCGGGGCCTGAGGGGACCGACGTGCTGGCCGCCCTGGAGTCGCTGCTCGACAAGAGCCTGGTGCGACGTGTCGACGGCGACTCCGGTCCACACGCCCGGTTCGCGATGCTCGCGAGCCTGCGCGAGTACGCCGCCGAGCAGCTCGTGGAGCACGACGAGGGCCCCGCGACCCGAGCCAGGCACGCGGCGTGGTTCGTCGAGGTCGCGCGTGTCATGGAAGCCTCGGTCGGCACTCTGGACGAGACCCTGGTCTGGGACGGCTCCAGCGTGATCGGCGGCGACCTCGCGTGCGCGCTTGCTGACGTCCGGGGCCGGGACGCCGAGGCGACGCTGTGGCTGGAGGCGGCGCTGTCCTGGTTCTGGTACACCCGCGGCTCGCCAGGACACGCCGTCGACCTGGCTCCCGACGACGCTGACCTGGCCAGAGCAGGGCGGGATGCCCGGACCGCGGCCGGCCTCGGCGCCGGTGTCGTGTCCCTGGCGCTGGGTGACGTGACCGGGGCCGAACGGCGGCTGCGCACGGTGCACGAGCTGAGCGAGGCGGCGGGTGACCGTCGCCGCACGGCGATCGCCAATGCGTTCCTCGGTCACGTGGCGCGCGAGCGCGGCGCGCACGACGAGGCGGCCGGCCTCTATCGACAGGCCCGGGCGATCCACGAGGAGCTCGGCAACGCCCGCGGTGTCGCTTGGGCGGCCTGCGACCTGGGCCTGCTGGTCGCCGATCGGGGCGAGCTGGATGCGGCCGAGGAGCTGCTCCGCGAGGCCGGGCTGCTCTTCGAGTCGCTGGACTACGCATGGGCGCTCGCGGTGGCCTCCTGCGGTCTGGCCGGTGTCCGGGTCGGCGCGGGTGACCCGCACACTGGCGCCGGCCTGGCGGCCCGGGCGCTCGCTCTCCACACGGAGGCCGGTGACGTGCGGGGCGTGGCCCAGAGCCTCGAGGTCCTGGCGGAGGTGGCGCTGGCGCGGGGTGCGGCGGCCACCGCGGCCCGGCTACTGGGCGCAGCGGCCGTTCGCCGCGACCGGGTCGCCGCACGTCCGACCGCCGCCGAGCACGAGCGGGTCTCCAGGGCGGCCGCGTCGATCGTGCTGCTGCTGGGCGAGTCCGAGGCGGCGCGCGAGCAGCGAGCCGGGGGTGCGCTGACCGCGGCCTCTGTCCGGATGCTCGTCGACCGGCTGACCGAGTCCGGTGGGTCCGGCACCGCGATCGCGCTCACTGGTCGCCAGCTCGAGGTGGCCGCGCTGGTCGCGGCGGGTCGCACCAACCGGCAGATCGCCCGCGAGCTCGGGATCAGCGAGAAGACGGCCGAGCTGCACGTGCGGAACGCCATGCAACGGCTCGGCGCGCAGAACCGCGCGGGGGTCGCCGCGTGGGTCGCCGGCCAACCCACCTAGGAGGCTGCTTCAGCAGGCTCCTAGAGCCCCCACTAGGGACAACCCGTATGTCGCTGTCCTCGCCCGGCCCGTAGACACCGGGGCACCGGCCACCGTGGCCGGAACGACTCGAAGGACTGACATGGACGACAACAAGCTCAACGAGTTCCTGGGCCGCTTCGTCGGCGACCTGGGCGCGACCATCACGGCCGGCCAGGTGGTGATCGGCCACCGGCTCGGCCTCTACCAGGCCCTGGCGGAGGCACCAGGGACGGCCGACGACCTGGCCCGGCGCACCAGCTGCGACCCGCGCTACATCACCGAGTGGCTGCGCGGACAGGCGGCCGGTGGCTACGTCGAGTACGACGCGGAGACCGACAGCTACTCGATGACCGAGGAGAAGGCGTTCATCCTGGCCGAGCCCGACACGGCGGTCTACGCACCGGGCGCCTACGTGCTGGCCCTCGGCTCGCTCAGCGCCATCGACCGCGTGGTCGAGGCCTTCCGGACCGGCGGCGGGATGGGCTGGCACGAGCACGACGAGGAGGTGTTCGTCGGCTGCGAGGGATTCTTCCGGCCCGGCTACGTCGCCAACCTGGTGAGCAGCTGGATCCCGGCTCTCGACGGGGTGGCCGAGAAGCTCAC
This sequence comes from Nocardioidaceae bacterium, assembly GCA_033854925.1. GTDB lineage: Bacteria > Actinomycetota > Actinomycetes > Propionibacteriales > Nocardioidaceae > Nocardioides. The sequence goes on from JAWWPK010000082.1 coordinate 25,412, forward strand.
CGCGGGCGCCAAGGTCGCCGACGTCGGGTGCGGGCTCGGCGCGTCCACGATCCTGCTGGCCGAGACCTACCCGAACGCCGAGCTGCTGGGCTGCGACTACCACGAGGGCTCGATCGAGCTGGCCCGCAAGCGGGCGGCCGACGCCGGCGTCGCAGACCGGATCCGCTTCGACGTCGCTTCGGCGCAGGACTTCCAGGGGAGTGGCTTCGACCTGGTCACCACCTTCGACTGCCTGCACGACATGGGCGACCCGGTCGGCGCGGCGAAGCACATCCGTCGGTCCCTCGCGGACGACGGCACCTGGCTCATCGTCGAGCCGGCTGCGGGTGACTCGGTGTCCGACAACCTGAACCCGGTTGGCCGGGTCTACTACGGCTTCTCGACCTTCCTGTGCGTGCCCAGCGCGCTGTCCCAGCCGGGCGGCTACTCGCTGGGCGCCCAGGCCGGCGAAGGGCCGATCGCGGCGCTGGCGGCCGAGGCCGGCTTCACCCGGTTCCGCCGGGCCACCGAGACGCCGTTCAACATCGTCTACGAGGCCCGGCCGTAACCCATGGCCCTGACCGTGGGGGTGCGCTCCGCGGGCGCGCGCGGGACAGTGAGTCCCGTGCGCGCTCGCGAGCCCGACCGAAGCGGGGATGCCGTGCGCGCCGGCGTCCGGCTGCACTACGAGGTGTTCGGCGACGGACCGGCGACGGTCCTGCTGCTGCCGGCGTGGTCGATCACCCACTCCCGCGTGTGGAAGCTCCAGGTGCCCTACCTGGCGCGCCATTTCCGAGTGGTCGCGTACGACCCCCGTGGCAACGGCGGTTCGGATCGGCCGGCCGGTCCCGCGGCGTACGGCGACGACGAGCTGGTCGCCGATGCGGTAGCCGTCATGGACGAGGCCGGAGTCGAGTCGGCAGTGGTCGTGGGCCTGTCGATGGGCGGCCGGGTGCTGCTGTGCCTCGCGGCCGAGCACCGCGAGCGCGTCCTGGGCGCCCTCTTCGTCGCCCCCACCCTGGTGCTGGAGGACCACCCGCTGTCCGCGGACTTCCACCGGGTGCTGGACACCTACGACGGCTGGGACAAGTGGAACAGCCACTACTGGCGGCAGGACCTTCCCGGCTTCGCCCGCTTCTTCTTCGGAGAGGTCTTCCCGGAGCCGCACTCGACG